>NZ_JBALPC010000008.1:28051-98776 GCF_036965225.1 Bacillus sp. JJ1474
AAGAAAGTGCCTCAAACGGTAGTCATGAGAGGTTCATGGAACGCGTTTTGAAAAGAAAGTGCCTCAAATGGAAGCCATACAGGGTTCATAGGAAGCGTTTTGGTATATCCGCATAAAAAACCCGCACCATGAAGTTTTCATAGCACTCGTTTTGGTAAAATCGCATGGAAAGGCCTCACCATAAAGGGTTAGAAGAATTTGTTCATTGCTATCGTTCTCAAATGAAGAAATGGTGCATAGACAAGAAGGGAGGAGGGACAATGTACCTGTCCCTCTGTTCCACCAACCGCCCCATCTATAAGACACCTGCCCCTTCCTTAACACCAAGCGGATTTAGGGCATTCGTACTATTCACATAAACAAACGCATCATATCGTTCCGACATCCTTGACGGCACATAATTCCCATAATGTTCATTCACCGGACTATAAACCACGCCAATTGCACGATGACCAATCGTTTGATTAAATAAATGCCTATTCTCATCATTAAACAAGATTATTTTATCCTTCGGCCCAGCTTTGTACATCAGATCTTCCCAGCTCCCATCTTTAGCGGGAGGAGTCATCATTTTTTTAAAATGATCACCCCAGCGATGAGCGGCAATCACGGAACCGCGATGTGTGCCAAAGCCAACAATAAAGATGTTTTCCTCGCCTACTTGTTCTCTTAGTAGCTGCCCAACGTTCACCATTCCTGCATCCGCCATATATGTGGCTCGGGCATCGCCCACATGAGTATTATGCTCCCAGACGATTCCCTTTGCCTGATTTCCGAAGAAAGCCATAATTCGATTCAGAACCTCAACCATATGGCGGTCTCGGATGTTCCACGATTCATTGTCATGGACTATCATCGTCCGGTAATAATTCTCCGCATTTGCCGTGATGAGGGCATTGACCTCGAGATTTAATCCACTTTCTTCATGATCTGAATAAGTATTTCTTTTTGAAGAGATTTCGGTTAACAGCTTTATGACTTCCTCCCGACAGTCTTCTCCGTAAAAGGCGGCCGATAAGCCATATTTTTCGGGCTGTCGATTGAATGGCTCGAAGCAGGCAAAAGTCTCTCGGGTAGCTTCAATATCTGAGGAGTTCGTTTCCTCTAAAAACTTCATTATTTCATCCATCGATTCCCAAAGGCTGTACAGGTCAATCCCGTAAAAGCCGACTTGTTTACCCCGAGGTTGCTTTCGATTATAGTCCCTTAGCCATTCGATCAGCTCAATCATTTCCTCATTCGCCCACATCCAAGTCGGCCAACGGTTAAACGATTGCAAAACGTCTCTAGCACGGGAATATGTGTTGTCCCAGCCTTTAATATACTCGTTAACCTGCTGACAGGCCGGCCAGTCGCCCTCAACAGCAATAAAGGTAAATCCCTTTTCCACAATGAGTCTCTTTGTAAGCTCAGCTCGAATTTTATAAAACTCTGACGTTCCATGTGACGATTCGCCCAGCAGGACATACTTTTCACCGTTAATTCTTTTTATAAGAACGTCTAAATCCCCTAGTTCATTAAATGGACGTGCATGCTCTTGAATGGCTTGAATTAATTGTTCGTTCATTTTCATCCCTCGATATCTGTTGACTAATTATTAGGATATTGTTTCCTAAAAGTTAAGATCTATTACGGTGGAGGGTAGGGTGATGAAGGTTGAAAAGATCTAATCAAACGTTTGATTAGTAGGAATAACAGGAAAAATGTCTAATCAAACGTTTGAATATTAGGGAGGCGAAATAACCTTTTGGTAAAAGTTTAATTAAACGATTGATTAATATGTAGCCGAAAAATCAAAAGTACACCGCAAGCTTATTTGCATTTTTTTATAGGGAAGAGGGGACAGGGGCCTATCTGACCCCCAAAAAACCCCATCTGAAGAGATGGGGGTATACTGCATTATGGTTTACTGAAAATTCACCTTCAAAGTAACTTCCAATCTCTGTGCTGGATCCGAATTCGATACGCTCACAGGCAATTTAAAGAATTCACTCCAAAGAGTTGTAGTGCCAGGCTTTTTGTAACCTTCAAAATTAAACGGACGAACATCCCATTTTAAGTCGACTTGATGTTCCTGATTCGCAGAGTCTACGATTGTTGCCTTTTTTGGCAATGCTGCTAGAAAATCGTTGTAAGAAATATTTGCAGGAACTGTCAGGTCCTCTAAAGGTTTGATTTCTTTTAATGTTAGTTCAGATTTTAAAACAATTTTCACATAGTTAGATAGTCCATTTGTTCTTTTTGAAATGACAAATGGATTAGTGTCTGCATGATAAATAGTTTCTTTATATACATCGCCAATCTGAATTTCCTTCACACTTACGCCAGCTGGTGCATCGAAATGAATCGTGTATTCGCCAACTGGGATCTCGCTCATTTTGTAAACATGACTTTGGTTCGAAGGTGTTGTTCCAACTGTATATTCTCTTCTAGTCTGTTTGTTTTTTAGTTTAAAATTTGTGATGTTTGTAAAATCAATGAAGTTTGTGGAAGAGGTACTATCTTTATACAAAGTGATTTGGGCAGTACTTTTTTCTGCATTCGGATCTTCCGGCTCTGGTTCAGGCTCGCCTGGCTCTTCCTCATCATCAATCTGAGTTGCGACCACTTCTAATTTAATATTCCCCGTCATCCCTTGGAACGCAATGTCATTGTCCCCATGTGGCCATTCGGCAAAAATTTTAAAGCTCTCTACATCTGCTTCTGGTTTAAATTCCGTTTGGTAATTGATATCTGTCCAATCGCCGTTCATATTTCTTTGCAGTGTCAGTTTAATTGGTGTCGTGCCATCTGCAGGGAATAAATTGCCGCTTGGATTTAAATTCACTTTATATTGTACGGGTACTTCTGTATTGTTTTTGTTAATGCTGAAGCTATACACTTCGACTGGTTTCATTCCTGGATATAGCTTTCCATCTAAATTAAACTGTGCATCTCCGATGGTTGTCCCTTCTGAGTTCACAGCTTCAACCTCGAAGCTAGCCGCGGTCGCAGTGTTGTTATCACTTGTAAAGCTTTTGGAGAAATAAGCAACTGTCCCCATAACGGCAATCGCTACAAAAATGACTGCAATTAAACTTATTCCAATCTTCTTCTTCACTCGTTCATCTCTCCTTTGATAATAGGTAATGTTTGATATTTGCCAAACTAGCTATTTAAGAGATTCACCTCCCTATTAGGCGTTTTTTTTTATAAAAACCATAGGAATCTCAAGCTTTTATTTCGCTTTTCGGTGTTTTTCTATTGGTTGAAAAGAAATTTTGACTAATGCCTATGGCTATACAAACGAGGAAAATGGCTGCGATGATGATTAAACCAGGGGGACTTTTAATGAAATCTGTTAGGTAGCCAACATTTGGTATATGGAAGCGTACGGATCCGATTACTTGTTCGGCTGAAACTAAGCCTTCATCCGCCATATTGTTGGCATCTCCTTGCGTTTGAAAAAAGACTTTCCCATCCTGATTGACTAAATCTATGATTCTATGAGTCACAAAAGTGTTTTCGTTATTACGGTATGTAATGATCTCATCTACTTTTAGTTTTTCAGGATCTACGGCTTTAACTGCTACTAAATCACCAGGTTCTAATTTTGGTTCCATGCTTCCTGTCAATACGGTCATTACCTTAAAACCAAGGATAGATGGCAAATAATTAGGATTCTGTTTTGATTGATAGAGAGAATAGATTGAGGAAAGACTAAGAAGAATTAAGATTGCTAGAAAAATATTGCCAGTCCAGCTTAAAATTTTTTTTGTCATGAGTACACCGCCTTTATAAGAAATGCCTTTTGTTCTTTTTATAGAACAACTAAATTTATTATAATTCGTTATACGGAATATTTCAAGACTATTTGTTCTTAATTAGAAACGATCATTCGATAAAAAAGGATTTGCCCATCATGATGAACAAATCCTTTACCTATTTATTGCTTCACAGTAATCGTTGTACCGGATTTAAGCGTATTAAATGCTTCATCTCTAATTGTTGTTTTGGCAGCTGTTTGAATGGTGAGGCTGTCACCTTCAAAGGTCGTTTCTTTTTCTGGAAGAATGATTAGTTCTTTTTGATTGGCCCCTATTGTAATCGAGTAGTTTTCTAAGGGAATTTGCTTTTTATCTAAAATAATAATGAAATCCGAATGGCTGTTTTCTAAGTAAATAGATTCAGAGAAGGTAAGGTAAATCTTGTTATCATTTTTTTTGACGGCTCCGGTCAAGACGGGTTCCGTATTATCGCCCAGAGTGATTGTGGCTGTATAAGGATTCATCGTGTTGCCGGATAAATCTTTTATGCCGCTTGCTGTAATGTTGTATTTGGTTGTAGAAGGGATCGTGCCTTCCGGAAATGTTATAGTGACTTCCTGAAGATCATTGCTTATAGTTAACACAGAATGAACGGGAATCGGCCTGCCATTCAACAGGTAATTTGCTGCAGAAGTGGCTGACTGTGCTTGGACACGTTCATTAAATGACGCCTTGAATTGTCCATTTGCAGATGTTTCAAAAAAAGTAACCTCTGGCTTATCTTGATCGAACTTTTTCGTAATAGAAGTAGTAAAGGCGCGATTGTTATTTTGGGAAATTGTATTGTCCTTAACCGCTCCTTCTGCGACTGAAATGGTTAGGAGTCCGTCTGAAAGGCCATTTGCATCCAAGATCATTTTGTTATCTACGTTTGATCTGACTGTTGCCTGTACGGATTTATTGTTTTGGTCGGTTACTTTAATTTTGCTGGCAGTTGGAAGCCCAGATTTTAACGTTTTATTAAAAGTGAGATGAATTTCATTTTTATTTTTATCATAAGCAGCTTGAACAAATTGCGGCGGTGATAAATCCTTGTTGATGGTAATCGTTCGGTCATATGTCTTTCCGGTGTTATCTTCCAGATCCTTATAGCCTTTAACCGAGATGTTTAATCTAGCAGATATTTCGTTTGTTCCATAAACAGATGCAGGCAATTCAATGTCAAATTTAGTTTTGCTGCCGTCTGAAATATCTTTTACAGAAGCAGTTTTAATCGTTGTGTTGCCTTTTTTGATAATGAGATGGCTGGACGCTGTGAAACTGGATAGTGTTTCGGTAAATTCAATGGTGAATGTTTTTTCGTCTTTTACTTGTAGAGATTTCACTTCTGGAGGTGTGGTGTCGGCTGCTGGGTTATATAGGAAAGTGCTTCTATAGGTGTCCATTGTATTTGGGGTATTGATCACTAAATCTCTTGCGCCAGTTACGACTATTGAATAGGAGCGCCCTTTTCGCAGGCTGATCCGGTCAAGCTCAGATTTAGGGACCACGATCGTGTCTGTATCACTGTTCAGCTGATTGTATTTAACTGCTTTGCCGTCAATTGTAATCGCAATAGGTGAATTAAAGGCAATTAGCTCGGAAAAAGTTACCTCAACATTCCCGTTAGATTGGGTTTTGACTGTCGTGATGGTTGGTTTGATTTTGTCAGAGAATGTAAAAGTGGTGACATAGTCGTTCTGCCCTAAAGACTCGTAGTTGACTGTTTGGATATTTTTCTTCACTGTTACCGTGTAAGAAGAATTAGGATAGAGCGGTTCGTGCAATTCGATAACGGCTGTCTTTTTATCAGCAGAGAGGTTGACGCTTTTAATCGCTCTGCCAGATACAAAGTAGTTAGACAAATTTTCGGCTCCGTTTGATCCTGTGCCAGCTAACATCGCTTTGCTGAATACAACCTTAATCCGCTTTGGCTCGGCAGCACTGACTTTATCGACTTTTGGGGTGAACGTTGCAGAGATGGAATTAAGGCGATCGGTTAATGTTTTTTTAATAACTGAATTGCTGACATATGGCAAGTATGTTCGAGCTTCACTGAGATGAGTTTCTGCTTTTGAAAAATTGCCGCTTGCTATAGATCTTTGGGCTAAATCAAGTTCAATTTTAACCGTAACCGCATATATCGCGCTGTCCCGCACTTTCTCAGCAGACTGCTTGTAGTGGGAGCGGATCAGGTCACGTGTTGACTTTCCATAAACACGGTCTAACATAATGGCTTGCTTGCGGATTTCTCTTGAAAGCTCGTGATAGGCCAATTCCGTTTGATCATTAATCAGGTTTAAGTTTAGTTGATGGGTTAATGCCTGCTGCTTGGCCTTAATTTTTTCCCCGGCTGTAATAGCATCAATATAATACATCGTTCGGTTAATGTGGAGTTTGACATGTTCGTCAAGCTCAGCTAAATACCGATTTTTTTGTGCTGTCGGTAATGTGTTCGCAGCTTTGACTGCTTGATCATAGGCCGCTTTTGCGTTATTATAGGCAACCCATGGCCGGGTTTTCCCATCTGCGCTTCCTTCAATCGAAATCGCCCATTTTAAAATTGTCCCCGCATCCCTTGCCGCCTTCACGAGCTTTTCCACTTCGCTAACGGATGCTGCCTCAGCTGGGTTTGTTGTGATTATTGCAGAAACAGCTAATATAGAAGCGCTCCCTGTATAAATTATTTTCTTTTTCTTCATTCATTTGCCTCCTTTAGTGCTGGTTAATGTAAATATATTCCCATTTTAAAAGATTATTAATGATAGATAAATAGATAAAAAGGCATGAGAGTTGGCAATGGGGAAGGGCAATTAGATGCTATTTTGTGAGAGTGCGGGGGATGTTTTTATGAATTGGCTGAAAATCACCATAATTGGCGACAAAGTGATTAATTGGCTGACAAATAGCATTGATTGGCTGATAAACCTCCATATTTGGCTGATAAAGTGCTAAAATTGGCTGATAAACCATTCAATTCGGCTGACAAACTCATTTTTAACAATAAATCAGACTGCTGCCCCCTTAAAATCAGGTGAAAATGGTGAAATAACTTGAATATTTCCTTTATAATTTACTAGGAGTATATAAAATTGAATGAAAGAAGGTATTCCTATGAGTGAAAGGGCGAAAATTTCACAAAAAACGGCTATTTTACTAGAACGTGCACGGAGATTTGGTGTAGCTGATGATGTGTTGCTTGCCAGTAAGGTAAAAGGAGATCCCACTCCGTTAAAAGTTGCCGAGGAACAATATTATCAATATGATGATTTTTTTACCTATGCGGAAAATCATGGTGAGGATTTAGAGTCAGCTATAAAAAATGGCTACCTAATGAAGTTTAATACAAATGGCGGCATCCAGACCTGGCTAAAAGAGCGATTTGGCTTAGAGGCCGAACGCGATTATCTCTTTAGTCCCGGAAAATTTACTCAATTGAAACTGTCCATTGAACAGGCCAAAATTCTACTCAACGTATTAGCAGGCAATTGGGTCATGCTGATATCTTCCGATGGGAGTGAATATGTGGCGGAGGACTATGATTTTGCTGATGGGATTGAAAATGTGATAAATGCTAGTTTAGTGATACGATCCGAATTTTAGTAAATGACTTGTTTTGGGGCCTGTCGAGGAAGTCGGTTTATCCTGACTTTCTCGACAGGCTCATTTTTGGATCTCGCTAGTGCTTTGTTTCCACATGAAATTTTGGAAACAACTCACCATTTGACGCCACTTTCTAATTACTACTATTAAAAAAACCGCCCCCATCAGGACGGTTAGTACACTGGAATTTTCGGCATGGCCACCCAATGGCCATCTGATACCTCAACAAGCTCCGATGTGCTTAATTGATATTTATCATCATCTGTTTGCTCTTCCATCAAGACTCTCTTTTTCTGTCTTTCGATTTTCGGATCGGGAATCGGAATGGCAGAGAGCAGGGACTTTGTATAGGCGTGCTGCGGATTGGAGTAGAGCTCCTCACTTTCGGCTAGCTCGACAATTTTTCCCCGATACATGACAGCGACACGGTCACTAATATGTTTGACCATTGAAAGATCATGGGCAATAAATAAATAGGTTAAGCCAAGTCGATGCTGTAAATCTTCTAACAAGGTGACTACTTGTGATTGAATCGAAACATCTAGTGCTGATAGCGGCTCATCACATACGATGAATTTCGGCTCTACAGCTAAGGCACGGGCAATGCCGATCCGCTGACGCTGACCGCCTGAAAATTCATGTGGATAGCGCAAGGCGTGTGATGGTTCCAGTCCAACCATATCAAGCAGTTCTTCCACTCTTTTCTTCCGTGCCTCTTTACTAGGTGACAGTTTATGAATATCCAGTGCCTGCCCAATAATATCTAGAACCTTAAAGCGTGGATTCAGTGATGCATAAGGATCCTGGAAAATCATTTGCATATGCCGGCGCATAGTTTTCATTTCGTTTTGGGTAAGCCGATTAACTGGAATCCCTTGGTATAACACCTCGCCGCCAGTAGGCTCATGAAGCCGCAAAATCGCTCGGCCTGTTGTAGACTTGCCAGATCCAGACTCTCCTACAAGCCCTAATGTTTCGCCCGGTTTAATCTGAAAGCTAATATTATCTACTGCTTTCAGAACATTTCCCTTGCCTAGATCAAAGTATTGCTTAAGGCCATGGACTTCTAATAATGATTTACTAGAATCAATGCCAGGCAAGATGAGAGGGGCAGGCTTTGGTTTCTTTTTCTCATTAAGTTTGGGCAGTGCATTTAGCAGTTTAAGCGTATAAGGATGCTTTGGCGATTCAAAGATTTCCTCAGTCGTTCCGGTCTCTACAATTTCCCCGTTTTTCATGACGACAACCCGATCACACATACCCGCAACGACACCAAGATCATGGGTAATTAAGATGATCGATGTGCCAAATCGTTCTTGCATATTTTTCATCAGGTTTAAGATTTGAGCCTGAATGGTCACATCAAGTGCAGTTGTCGGTTCATCTGCAATTAGAAGCGTTGGACGGCAGGCGAGTGCAATCGCAATCATGACCCTTTGCCGCATTCCTCCTGAAAATTCATGGGGATACTGATTATAACGCGTTTCACTGTCGCGAATGCCGACTAATTTTAATAATTCTATTGCTTGATTCTTCGCTTCTTTTTTCGATAATTTTTGATG
The DNA here is from genome assembly GCF_036965225.1 of Bacillus sp. JJ1474. NCBI lineage: Bacteria > Bacillati > Bacillota > Bacilli > Caryophanales > Bacillaceae > Bacillus > Bacillus sp. JJ1474. Next base: position 37,002 of record NZ_JBALPC010000008.1, read on the forward strand.
TTTGATTAGACTTTCCGCTATTTGTTTTCCGATACGGATGGTTGGGTTTAGGGAAGTCATAGGGTCCTGGAAAATCATACTAATGTCGCGACCGCGAATATGTTCCATTTCCTTTTCCGTTTTGTTCGCAAGATTTTCCCCTTGAAAAAGAATTTCGCCGTCTTTCATAAAAGAGGGAGGAGAGGGGAGCAGTCGCATAATGGACCTTGCAGTCACACTTTTCCCGCTTCCAGATTCCCCTACAATCCCTAAAGTCTCTCCTTTTCTGACTTCAAAGCTCACACCTCGCACTGCTTCAAACTCATGATCTCGGGACATGAAGGATACTCGTAGGTTGTTTATCTTCAATATTTGTTCCACACTTCACACCTGCCCATATTCAACGTTTTTAAATTGCTTATTTATATACATGAATGTTTTTAGTTTGATAATTAATTTTGTTGGCGATCAAACCGCCTTTACATACCTAATCTCTCTTGTTTTCGTCCTGAATAAAATCCGTTCGCATGCATAAGGCTGGTAATCAACAATAAACTCTACTATAGCCAGTAAAATAGATATATTCTGCCAAGCAGCCACATATTCTAGTAAGAATAACTATTTTTGCATAATAACTACATATTGACTTTAATATTAGAATTAAAATATACTATACTGGTCGGAATAATGCAATATACGAGGAAGGAGGAAATCTCCATGGAAGTTATCAAGGGTGCTGATGCGAATAAATTAAGGAAAAGCTTAAGTTTTTCAGAAACCTTAAGCCAATCTTACAAGAAAATGCAGCCACATCCTGCCTATAAATGGCTTATATATATTCTGGGCCTTCCGGTGCATCTCATTGTTTTTATTATTTACCTTAACAACAGAAAACGAGATACATATTCCTCTCTGTTTAAGGAAAAAGAGAACCAACTTGCTGAGTCCGGGCTAAGGGAACAGTTAAAGCAACAATATAGGGACCAAATATTACGGAAACAAGCGTTTTTCGGACAAAAGCAAGAGGAAGCCAAAACGCATCAGCTTGCGGCAATTTGGGCTGAAGAACAGTTTCAAAAAATAGTGGCTGAAAGAACAGCTGAGCTCTTAGAACAGCAAGGGCATGAAAGATTAACTTATGAATCTATTTTTCATTCGCTCATCAAACATCCGCTGTTTCTATTATTAACGTTTTTACCCGGATTGCCTATGTATCTTTTAATTTTCATACATAGCAACCCTTATTTGAAATATATATTTGAAAGATTGGTCATGAGTATATTCGTTATTGTAGGTGTTGCGTTTTTCGTATTTAGTATTTTGTATATTTCACCTTTCGATCCGGCAGCTAATATACTCGGGGAAACGGCTACAAAGGAACAGATTGCAGCCTTTAATCAGATTTACGGTCTTGATCAACCTTATCTGACACAATTATGGAATGCCATGAAAGGGATTTTCACCTTTGATTTAGGAGCCTCCTATTCTGGTAATGAAGAGGTTGCTGCAAGTATTGCTAGAAAGTTCCCAATCACGTTAACGCTCACACTCATAGCCTTAATCATGGCGATTGTTATTTCGATTCCGATCGGAATTATTTCAGCAACAAGGCCAAATTCTTTCTTTGATTATACGTTTATGTTTATTGCTCTTATCGGATTATCAATCCCTAACTTTTGGCAAGGGCTTATCTTTATCTTAAATTTCTCGATTAAATTACAATGGCTGCCAGCCACCTTCAATCCGCAAAACTGGCTATCCATTATTATGCCTGCAGTTGTTCTAGGAACGGGCTTAACTGCCTCAATCGCTAGGATGACCCGCTCGGCCACACTTGAAGTAATTAATGAAGATTATATTATTACAGCGAAAGCCAAGGGACTAAATAAACGCCAAGTATTATGGAAGCATGCGGTGGGCAATGCGATGATTCCTGTTATTACGGTTATTGGCCTCATGTTTGGCGGCATGCTTGGTGGAGCGGCTGTTACAGAAAAGGTATTTAATATTAGCGGAATTGGAAGCTATATTGTTGATAAGCAATTTATACCTGATATCCCGAGTATTATGGGTGGAGTTGTCTACATTGCGATTACCATTTCTTTAATTAATTTATTGATCGATATTCTGTATGCGTTTTTTGACCCGCGGATCCGTTCAAAAATGAAACAATATTAAAGCAGGTGTATAGAAGATGTCTACTCATATGAGGGAAAATGAAAGCTATTTTAAGCAGCACGCACTAAAAACTTCACCAGAATACAGGCAGGCAAGCTTTACATCGATCACATCGCTTGCCTTGACCATTATTTTTCTATATAGCAGCTTTAATTTTTCTGTAAATACCATTAAGCCATTTGTGTTTGGTGTTTTTATCGCATATGCGCTGTTTACGCTTGTACAAATCGTCATTACGTTGAAAATTAAGCAAGATCTTAAAAAGTCTGGCGAAATACGAAAGTCAACTAGAGTTCTAGGATACTTTCAGCTATTAAGTATTTTAACAGCAAATGTATTCGTGGCGACTTTTGCCTTTCAGCTAATTAAAAGAGAAAAATCACCCGAATATATATTTGCTGTTTACATGCTACTCACTCAATTTTTCATTATTGCCGTGTCAGCACTGAATCTTTTCAAGCCTTATGTCTCTGATACCTTTCTGCCATCAATGGGCTTCCTAATTATTACGGCGGTATTCTATTTGGCAGTCCTTATTTTTACTGCAAAGGATCAAGGAGGCAGTGGCAAGGAAAAATGGAAGTTCTTTTTGGGTATACCTTTAGTATTGACTGCTATTACTGGCAACCTTTTTGCACTAGTAATAGGCATTCATTTTATAAAAGAAAAATGGAGAAACAATGAAATTAGTATAGGTAAGTGGTATAAAATTTGGGAGAAAATTTCAACGAATACGACCTCTATGCTAGGATTGTTTTTTATCATCTTTATTTTTTCGATTTCCATCTGCAGTTATTTGACCTTTGATTATAGCATGGCAGTGGATAACGATTATAGTGCTATTCTGCAGGCTCCGAGTCTTACTTATCCGCTTGGAACAGACAATTTTGGCAGGGATTTATTTTCTCGAATTGTTTTCGGGGCAAGGATTTCTCTCATTGTTGGGGTATTATCGACCGCGATTCCATTTTTGATTGGAGGATTCTTAGGAGCGATTTCTGGCTATTATGGAAACCGCACGGACAATATTATTATGCGCTTGCTTGATATATTGTACGCGATTCCAGGTATATTACTGGCGATTGTTATTATTGCCGCTTTTGGTTCTAACGCTATGACCCTTGTGATTGCCCTTAGTGTCGGGTCCATTCCAACGTACGCGAGAACGATGCGTGCCAACGTTCTGATGGTTTCAAACTATGAATATGTTGAATCTGCGCGTGCACTCGGATCTAGCAATCTATCAATTATTTTTAAGCATGTGGTTCCTAATTCACTTGCCCCTATGATTGTGAAATCTACACTAACTATTGGCGGTGCGGTTATTGCCACAAGCAGCTTAAGCTATCTGGGCCTAGGTGTCGAGCCGCATATTCCGGAATGGGGAAACATATTGAAAATTGGCAGTACCTATCTTGAATCCCATTCGTATTTAGCCATCTATCCGGGGCTGGCTATTATTGCTCTCGTTTTATCCTTTAACTTTTTGGGAGATGGGCTTAGGGATGCTCTTGACCCGAAGCTTGATTAATATAATTAAATTTTAGGAGGAAAGATTATGAAAAAAATGATTCCACTACTCCTTGCCTTCGTCTTAATGCTGGCAGGATGTGTGAAAACTAAATCAGATGTTAATGAAAAAGCTGGATCTGATTCTAAAGCTGGCGGTACTGCTAGCGAGCAAGTTGAAATCGAATTACTTGGAATGAGTAGCGGGGAGGAAGATCTAAATATTCTCCGTGACCAGCTTGTTAAAAATGGATTTAAAGTAAAACTAAATATTCAACCTGACTATGGCAGCTTTAAAGCTCAACAAGATGCAGGTAACTATGATGCAGCATTATCTAGCTGGACAACTGTAACAGGAAATCCAGATTACGCTGTCCGTTCACTATTTAAAACAGGCGGAGATTATAGCATCCTAGCTGATTCTGAAATTGATGACCTAATTGATAAAGCAAGCACGCAAACTCCTGAGGAATATGCAGAAACGTATAAGCAATTGGAACAGAGTCTAGTATTTGACAAGGCTTATATTGCACCATTGTACATTTCTTTAAAATCACAGGCAGTAAACAAAGACGTATTAAAGCCTGAATCTGTTAGACTTTCTAAATCTCGTGCACTTGCATGGGAGCCGATTGATTTTATTGATGAATCAAAACGTGCAACAGAACCGCTTATTTTGTCTCAGACTATGTCGACTTTAACATCACTTGACCCAATCAAGGGAAATGATGGTTCCATCAATCAGATTAATACAAATATGTATGTTCGTTTAATTAACTTAACAGATGATGACAAAATTACATCTGACGGCTCACTTTCTCTTAACCATAGTATTGCAGAAGGTAATGAAGAGTATTATTTCATCTTAAGAGATGATATTAATTTTGCGAAAATCACTGATAAAAAAGCAGTTGATACAGGCGAACGTGTTGGTGCAGACGATGTTATTTTCTCTTTAGACCGTGCGAAAAATAAAGATTCCGTGCCTGATCACCGCACATACAGCTTGCACGAGCATATTAAGGATGTTGAAGTTGTAACTGATTTAAATGCACTTGATCAAGTGAAACAATCTAGCGGCAGCGACTCTGTCAAAGCAGCTCTTGAAAATGGCTTAGATACTAAAATTACTGAACTCGTTGCAGATAAAACACAAGCGAACAATAAAGAAGGTAAATATCAAGTTGTAAAAGTAACAACAACAGAACCTTTCCCGCAAGTGCTTAACTATTTAGCACACCAATCAGCTGGGATCGTTTCTAAAAAGCAAGTCGAAAGCATTAACACTTACGACGTAGCAACCTTTGATGTAAACAAGGATATTCCGTATGGAGACCAAAACACAGTAACAGAAGGCGACAAATACAACAACACTTTATACACAAGCGGCCCATACATCCTTTCACACAAGAACGATTATGAAGCCATTTTCTACAAAAACCCTGGCTACATGAAAGGAACAGAGCACGAGCCAAAGATTGCTAATATTAAACTTCGCTTCATCAAAGATATAGATAGTTCTCTATCTGCCTTACGTAACGGCGAAACTTACGTATTATACGGCATTCCTGAAAACAAACAAGAAACCGTTGAGAGCGACAGCAAGTTAAAACTTCAAAGTATGGAAAGCAACGGTGTATCTTACCTGCTTTTCAACACAGCTAATCGAGATGTGGCCAAGAGTGAAGACTTAAGAAAAGCCATTCTACACTCCATTAACCAAGATGAAATTCTTAGCTACTACCATGGCAAGAAGGTCAAAGCTGTATCCACAGTAAGCCCGCTTGTCAAAACTGGACTCGAGCTGAAAGCAGATCCTGCTAAAGTGAAAGAATTCCTTGAAAAATATCAGTCTAGTAAATAATGCATAGAGAAAAACGGATGGGTGCGTGGGCGCCGATCCGTTTTTTTTTTGTGCTGTGATGCGATTAATTGAGGAACAAAAGGAAATTGGCTGATAAACCCCATGATTTGACTGATAAATGGCGTTAATTGGCTGATAAACCATCCAATTTGGCTGACAAAGTGTTTTTTGACATTAAATGAGATTGTGAAAGGCTACAATGTTTCTGTTTTTTTAGTTAATGAATGGTTTCCTGTATAATCTAAGTTAATATTTGCAGAAAACTGTAAGGGAGAGTCCAATAAATGCTCATTCAATGTACAAAGAAACTTTTAGACCAACTTGATATCAAATCTGATATTCAGGTAAAGGAAGAACCACTTTTTTCATGGCATGCCCATTTAATCACCCTTAACCGCAGGAAGACTATTGTACTTGTGAATGATCAAAATAGGTATGTGGTTGTTTTGCACGGACTAAAAGCGAAGGAATTTAAAAATCTCGATGAAGTTATATTACAAGGAATTCGTGAGACATTTAGGGAAGAGGGAATTAAGGATGAGGTAATAGAAAAGTTTCTCTCCCAATCTAAGGAAATCAGCTATACAAAAACAAAGGACCGTACCTCTGTAGCAAGAATGAATAAGGCTTGTGAAAATGTTTATTTTTTCGAGGAGCTACTGGAAAACGATTCTATCTTCAATACAAGGATGAGTATGCGGGTCAGCCGCTTTCTTGTGGGTGATGGGAAAAATAAATATATTGTGCCAAACGAAGAGATGTATAAGGATCTAGAAGAATTTGCTGGTGAATCTATTTTTATGACGAAGGCGGTACAACTGAAAGTCACACTTAGGCTGGAAAATAGGAATGTTTGGCGACGAATTCTTGTTCCGATAAATACGACCTTTAATCATTTGCATCATATTCTTCAGGCAGCCTTCGGATGGCGGAACTATCATCTCCATGAATTTTATGTTTATGGTAATGCACCATCTGAACATGTCTTATCAACAAATCATTCTGCTCATCATAAGGAGGGGCTTAAACCAATGGTGAATCTGGTTAGTCACGAAGAAGCTTTTGCCTACCGGAATGATGTTGAGATGAAGCTTGATACCGATATTAAGTTATCAGAATATATCCCTGCATACAAGAGGCTGAAATATAATTACGACTTCGGTGATAACTGGCAGCACGATATCGAGGTGGAGGAAGTAATGGACAATTATAATGCCAACTATCCTGTTTGCCTTGAAGGAGGAGGCAATACACCTCCAGAAGATGTTGGAGGGACCTATGGTTTTGAGGAGTTTTTAAAAATCCTTGCTGATCCCATGCACCCTGACCATAACCATATAGTCGAGTGGGGGAAAATGCAGGGCTATAAGGATTTTGATATTGAGGAAGTAAATAGAGAACTTAAAAATATGTGATGGGTTATTAGTATCTTTTATGGCTTACTGAATACTTAGAAGGGCGGCAGAAGGGTTCTTGTAAAGTGTTTTATTGGACAGGAATCTATGAAATGGGAAAAACCTGTCCATCAAAGTAGTTTTATTGGACAGGAATCTATGAAATCGGAAAAACCTGTCCATCAAAGTGGTTTTATTGGACAGGAATCTATGAAATGGGAAAAACTTGTCCATCAAAGTAGTTTTATTGGACAGGAATCTGTGAAATCGGAGAAACCTGTCCATCAAAGTGGTTATATTGGACAGGAAACTGTGAAAACGGAAAAACCTGTCCATCAAAGTAGTTTTATTGGACAGGAATCTGTGAAATCAGTAAAACCTGTCCATCAAAGTGATTTATTTTACAGGAAAAAGCAAATCCAAAAAACTATCCAGCATAGTATATTTTGTGAGAGTAGGGATTAGGTGAAATTCTGACATACTGCAAAATCCACTAGAATTCACACATGACTATAGGTCCGCTAACTTTTCCCACCATATACCTAGGCAAGGAATAACCCCATATGTACTTTGGATCATTTTCCCATTTCAAGCAGGGATATGACTCTCAAGCTGGAATTCCTTCCTTATATTTTTAAATAAAGGAGGAAGAGGTATGGGGTTTTCTATGCGTAAAGTTTCAGCAACGCTCTTGACAGTTGCTTTAGCGGCTGGCTTGGTTGTTCCATCTGGGTTCATGTCGACTGCCAACGAATATGCAGCGGCTGAAAGTACCATGAATTCAGAAGCTTTGCAGCAGGCGTTCGAGAAAGCGGCAGAGGAATTTAAAGTCCCGCATAATGTTTTAATGGCAGTCGCCTACAATCAGTCTCGGTGGGATCATTACAAAGGACATAGCGAGGTTGGCGGTTATGGGGTGATGAACCTTGTTCAGATTGATGGAGACGAGCTTGCTCATGGAAAGGGTGAGGATGCTGGAGCTCAAAGTGCGGATAATTCCGTAATCAACACACTAGACGAAGCCGCAAATCTAATAGGAGTTGACCCAGAAGCATTAAAGAGTGATGCAGAACAAAATATCCGCGGCGGTGCAGCCTTACTAGCCGAATACGCACGTGAAACAGCAGGAGATATTCCAACTGATTCTTCTGATTGGTATGGAGCCATCGTGAAATACAGCGGATCCGAATTCGACACCGTCGCCAAAGAATTTGCTGACGAGGTATATGCCACCATGCAAGAAGGTGCCGAAAGAACAACAATCACTGGTCAAAAAGTTAGTATGAAGGCTGAAGCAGTCACACCTAATAAATCGACAGCAGACTCCATCCCTCTACGCAATGCAAAATTCACTGGTACGGACTGTCCGAATGGACTAGAGTGCTCCTTCATCCCGGCTTTATACGAACAATTCTCCAGCAGCCCTACCAATTACGGTAACTACGATATTGCCAATCGTCCACACGATGGTCTCGACATCCGCTATATTATCATTCACGATATTGAAGGCAGCGCACAATCTGCGATTAACCATTTTAGAAATAGATCGTTTGTTAGCGCCCACTACATCCTAGATTCCGATACTGGAAAAATCACACAGATGGTTAGACCTGAAGATGTTCCTTGGCATGCGGGGAATTGGTACTTCAATATGCATTCCATCGGCTTTGAGCATGAAGGATTTGCCGCCAAGGGAACAGAATGGTACTCCGAACAAATGTATCGCTCCTCTGCAAAACTAGTAAAATACTTGGCGGAAAGATTTGATATTCCAATCGACAGACAGCATATTATCGGCCATGATGAAATTCCTGGATTGACTCCTGCCAGACAAGGACTGATGCATTGGGATCCAGGCGCCTATTGGGATTGGTCCCATTTCTTTAATCTCCTCGGCGAACCGATTAACCCGAGCAAAGGAGATAAGCATAGCGGTATTGTAACAATCAAACCAAATTACAACACAAATAAACCGTCCTTCACATACGCGAATCAATTACTGGAACCTCAATCTTCCAGTCTCATTCATTTATACACGGAACCGAGCTTCGAGGCCCCGCTAATTAGTGACCCTCATTTTCATAAAAGCGGAGGAAAAGGAACGACCAATCTTAATGATTGGGGCAACAAGGCAGCAATCGGGCAAAGCTATTATCAAGTAGATCAGCAAGGTGATTGGACGGCTATCGACTTTGGCGGACAAAAGGCTTGGTTCTATAATCCAAATAATAAATATACCGTTCCAGGCAACGGAATTCTCATTACTCCTAAAGAAGGGCTAGATTCCATTCCTGTCTATGGTGCCGCCTATCCAGAACAATCTGCCTATGATGGGACAGGGATAGCAGAATCGGCAAGGGGGATTGCAGATCCACTCTATCAAATTCCAAAAGGCCAATCCTATGTCGCAACTGGACCGATTCAATCAGATTACTACCATGCGAAAATCTTTAATGATCCTTCTACAAACCAAGTCGTAAAAGGTCAGGATGAATATTATCAAATCTACTTTAATCATCGTTTGGGATTTGTAAAGAAGAGTGATGTGGATGTAGTGAATTAATAGAAATAGAGGATGCCCCAGAGGAAAACTTTGGGGCATTTTTTATATTAAGTCAGTATATTGGAAAAAGTCGGTAACTCCTTCGTGTTTTATAGTAAAATATGACTATCACAAATGGAAGAGGGAAAATGGAAATGAAGAAGTCGCAGTTGCTATTATTCGTTTTATGTTTATTTTTAATCTTATCCCCTTTTGAATTAGGGAAAGTTTCAGCAAGTTCTCCTAAAAAAATCACCAAGATCGGCAAACCGATTACAAATAGCACAGCCATAACGGCTACATCCGGAAATGATGCCAATGGGAATGCCCTTATGTATATCGTTTTACAAGGGGAGCCAGCCCAGTTAGTTGTTTTTGATATTTTTACGAAAACGATGGTGGACCAAAAGCCTTTGGCGGGTTCGACAAGTGGCTGGGCCATTCAAACGGATGGGAAGGGTGAGGTTTGGATTGGAGGCACGCCTTCAAACAAACTTTATAAATATCAGCCCAATCAAAAAAAGCTGACGGATCTTGGGAAGGCAACGAGCGGCAGCACCTCGATTCATGATATTGAAGTTGATAAAAATGGGAATATCTATGGAAGCACCTCCTATGAGGGCGGGCTTTTCAAATACAACGGCGGAAAGTTCGAGAATCTGGGACAAGCATCAAAAGGAAAAACAATTGGGCGAAGTCTTGCATATGATCCTTCCACCGATACGATGTTTGTTGGCGTAGGGGCCAATGCCGATTTGATTGCCTGGAATTTAAAAACAAATACAAAGAAATCCATTTTGCCTGATTCATATAAGAAGAGCATCTCTTCTATTTATGATCTGGATCAAGCTGGGGGAGTGTTGTTTGCCAAGCTAGAGAAGCAGGATAAGATTCTCATGTTTGATGCCAAGTCACTGAAGTTCAAGGGTGAGCTAAAGGCGAAATCAAGAGGGGTTTCGAAACTGGCTCCGAACGGGAAGGATGTTTATTTTACTAATGATTTTCACCTGCAAAAGCTTGAGTTATCCACTGGAAAAATAACACCATCCAAAAGGGCCTTGCAGGGGACAGAGGCGGTTTCACTTGACTTTGTGAAGCAGGGAACGAAAATGTTTTTAACTGGATTGTTAGGAAATACCGGAACTTTCTTCACCTATGACTTGGGGAAGGAGGAACTAGTGGTGGATCGTTTTCCTCTTCCGGCTCTTGGGGTACCGATATATAATTTAGCCGCTGGTCCGGATGGCAATATTTATATTAGCAGCTATGTTTCGGAGAAAATGGGTGTATATCAGCCGGGTGCGGATTCCTTTTCAACCATCCAAAAGGTTGGTCAAGTGGAAGGTTTCGCAGCGGTGAATGGCCGATTTTATATGGGTGTCTATCCTGGCGGGAATATCAATGAGTTGATGATGTCTGGCACTCCTAAAGTACAGCCTTTAAAGACGATTGGCAACGGACAGGACCGGCCGGTTACGATGACAAGTGCACCGGGAACCTCCTATTTATACATCGGTACTCATCCTAGAAATGGTGAAGCGGGAGGCAGTTTAACCATTTATGATACGGGCAAAAATAGCCTGTCAGTAAGAAGAAATATAGTGAAGGATCAAAGTATTATTTCCCTAACTGCCCATCAAGGCTATGTATATGGGGGCACCTCCATTTTTAGCGGTAAAGATTTGGAGGGCAAGCAAAATGCGGTTTTCTTCCGATTAAAGAGCAAATCTCCTGGCGGAAAAATAGAAATTCTGCCACTAGGCATTAAGAAGCCCCGAATGATTCATGCTCTGACAGCAGATGACAAAGGGAGGGTATATGGATTATCAGATGGCAATTTCTTTGCTTATGATCCGCATAAGAAGAAAACGCAAACGGTTAATGTCGTCAAAAATACGAGCGGCCGTTTCCGAAATGGCACGCTGGTGATCGGAAATGATCAATATATTTACGGAACAGTGGAAAATACACTATTTAGAGTCCACCCAGGCACGTTTAAATTGGAAATTCTTCATAAAAATGGTGCAGAAAGACTAACAAAGGGACTGGACGGGGTTATTTATTTTACGAATAAGGATGAGTTGTGGAAAATCGAATAAGTGTTGAAGCTGGATATAAGCCTATCAGTCTAATATAGATTGGTAGGCTTTTATCGTATTTTTTAACGATAAAATGTAAGTTGGCTGACAAAGTGCCTAATTTGGCTGATAAACTATCAAAATTGGCTGATAAACCATCCAAATTGACTGATAAAGTCCTTTTTAACATTAAATGAGACTACTATTTCTGATGAAAGGCAACGGAAACGGCAAAATAGAAAAACCTGTAAGTGGGGCTCTTACAACTCATTAATCTACAATATTATTTTATGTACGAGGGTACCTGCACTAGCGTTGACAGAAAATTATAATAAACTGTTGTAGTGAACTTTATTATTTCGAATTTACATTAAGAGGAGGGGTGATGCCTGGAGGGCAAGTCAGGCGTGTTAGCAGCCTATAAGGACTCTTTTGTTCACTTTTGATAATGATATTAATTATGTGGAGTGGTTGTGATGTCGATACGGTATACATCTAATGGTTCTACAATTGTTATTAACACAATGTTTCCAGCCAATGGAACAAATGATTTAACACTTGACCTGCAAGAAGCATTTGATCATGTAACTGATGGTGGAACAATCATAATAGATCAAGGTATTTATAAAGTAAGCAAAAATGTGAATTTGACAGGTTACCCTAATAATGACCAACCATGCTTATTGTTAAGAAATAAAAAGAATGTTCGAATAGTTGGCTATGGAGCAAAACTATGGGTTGATCAGCATGCACAGGGTATTCTTGAAATCCAATTATCATCTAACATAATAGTTGAAGGATTGGAAATAGCAGGCTATGGACAATTTCCAGCAATTGACACAACTTCTGTTGGGTATACGGGATATGGAGAAAAAGGTACTGCTAATGGTGGATACTACACTTCTGGTTTTTGGGGGTATTATAAAAATAACAGCCTAGATACTTCAACAAGAAAAACTCACGCATCAATCAATAATGGACGACCATGGGGATTATTTGGAAATGGTGGATTTATTGGAAACGTCTCATATGGTATTTTAATTCATAATGGCTCTAAAAACATTAAACTTTATAATCTAGACGTTCATGGATTTAACTATGTTGGTATTGGTATAGGTCATAACGGCAACTTTGTTCCGAAAGACTTAAGATATAACGACTCTAAAGATATTCTTATTCAAAATTGCTATGTTCATGATAATTATGATGCCAACATACACGCTTTAGCGGTAGATGGAGTTCAAATCATGAATTGTATAAGTGAAAGAGCTGGACATCCTGATTCTCAAATCTCACATAGATTTATAGACCCGGGTTATGGTATTGCATTGAGAGGAACTAATTGGAGTGAGGCTAAAAATGTTATTGTCCAAGGTTCAATCTTTAGAGATAACAAAAGAAAAGGGATTGATAGTCATACTGGAATTGGAATGATATTTACAGACAATATTATTGAAAATTCTTATGCTTGTGGGATTTTTGCTAAATGGGGTCATGACCTACAACAAAGTCAAGATATTATTATTAAAGGAAACAAGATAACAAACTGTAGTGCTAATGGAACAGGTTTAGGAGCAATAATGGCTGGCGGGTATAGACCTGGTTATTCTCGTGAAAAAATTCAATTGAATGCTATTATTTCTGATAACTTAGTGAAAAATTGCGGAGCAACAGATTCTATTATTGATGTAGATGTATTTGATGGTTTGACGATTACTGGAAACCAAATTATTGGTGTTGATTCAAGAACGGTGGATACAAGTTTTTACGGTATTAGAGTTGGTTCTTCTACTTCTTCTCAAAAATCATATTCTTTAAATATTTCTAATAACACTATTGATGCTAAGGGTGCTACAGCATTGCAGCGTGGTATTCAAGTTTCAAATGTTGAAGATGGACAAGTGAATGGGAATATTATTAAATTAGAACATTCTAAATCAAACATTGGTCTATATTCTATTAACAACGGAATGGTGAATTTCATTGGTAATATCGTGAGAATGGGTTCTGCTGGTACTCCCATTGCAATTGCTCAAACTACCGGTTATAAAGCAGGTAATATATCTAGTGGTGGAAATATAGCAAATATTTTATAAAAGGGACTTTATCCCTTTATAAAAATATAGAAAAGCATATTTTACGAATAAGGATGAACGTGGAAAATTGAAAAAGTGTTGAAGGTAGATATAAGCCTATCAGTCTAATATGGATTGGTAGGCTTTTTTTGGCGATAAGATGAAAGCTGGCTAACAAATGACTATATTTGGCTGATAACCTACCAAAATTGGCTGACATATCACTAGAATTGGCGAAAAAGTATTAGATCTGTCATATAAACTACATTTTGTACCAATAATTGGCACAAGAATTTAAAATTTTAGTAAGGTAAGATGAATCTAATACATAGGATTTATTGGAGGAGTATATGTGAAACGCATCTTTGTTTTACTGTTAGCAATTACTTTGATTACACCTATTTTCCAAAGCCATTCTGCTTCAGCAGCAGACCCGTGTGCTCCTTATAAAGGCATGAAGAAGGTTTTTTGGGATGGAATCGAATTAAAAAAGGGACAAATTGGACGTCTACACACTGTGAAGAGTACGCCGCTGTTTTTTTACAATGGGGATAAGAAAATTATTAGTCACAACTTGAATCCGAAAGGAACGTTCCGGATTTATTCTTTTCGGCCGGGGACGCTAGGAGTTGGAGGCGGTTATTATGTTGATCGTGACAGCAGAGTTCGATATGAAACTCCGAGCAAAGCTAAGCTTCAAGCTCAAGCATGTGTATACCGCACACCGGCACCCCCTTTAACGGACTATGATCGGCTAAAAAAGGAGATTGTCAATTTAGAATTAGCAATCAAGAACAATGAGAGTCAAGCGCAAATAGAAGAGAAATCTAAACGCATTCAGACGATGCTGGACTCTATCAAGTATAAACCAAACACGGCTATTAAGCCGCTCTTAGATCGTTTGAAAACGTTGAGCAAAGGATATGTGACTCTCGCTGAGTGGGAAGTAGCACCGAAGAATTTCAACTTTGATAAAATGTTGGTAGATGAGAGCAGGGGATATTTATATGTAAGTGCTTATCAAAAGCTGTATGTTTTGTCAACAAAGGATTTAAGCATGATAAAGGAATTTTCCTATGATACAGGATGGGGAATGCAGCTATATAATGGGAAAGTCATACTAGGTGGGTATCCAATGCGGGCGGTTGACCCGGTAACGGAGAAATCAGAGTATCTTGAGGCATTGGACGGTACGCCGATTCAAGCCCAACGATTTATTATTAGTAATGATCATATTTACTATGCGCCTAAAAATGGAGCTACAGAGATTCATGATTTTGACATGAAATCGAGAACAGTTAAGGTCATCAGCAAAAAGGAGAATCCAGAAGACTACATATTTAATTCCAATATAAAACTATCTATTGATCCCATTAAAAAAATATTATATGTCAGCAATTCTCATGTGAAAGCCATTGATTTAAGTACATATAATATTCTTTCGGAGGATAATTATCGCCCAGGATTTTGGCCATCGTGGGATGCAAGTAATATTTGGGATAATGGAGAGCTTATTATTGATGGTTTCAAAATGAATCCAACGAATTTGAAGGATATTATCGGAAAGTATGTGGATGGCTTCGAACCTGTTAGTCTAGTAAAGGGGAAATATGCGATTGGCGGTTCGTTCATATATGACCGTGAATCCTTTGTCCCTTACCGCTCAATGCCAACCTCTCGATATGAAGAAGTATCGGTTGATTCTTCTATGAATTTATACGCTTACAATAGTGAAGAGGGGATGTTAAGGAAATTAAAATTAAACATTCTTCCGATTCATTTGCCAGCTTTTCAAAATGGGCTTAATAAGCAACTTCAATTTGAAAAGGCGATAACAGATTGGGAATATGATCAGAAAACTAATAAAATATATGCTTTGTCAATCAGTGATAATAAACTATTCTATATAAATGCAAGTACCATGAATGTTGAGAAAGAGATTTATATTGGTTCGAGGCCTTGGGAGCTTGTAGTGAATGGAGATTCCATTTATGTGTCATTAGAGGGTTCCCATCGTATTGCCGTAGCAAGTACAGACCCAACTAAGCCGATTTCGTATATATCTGTAACTGATAGACCAAGTGAAATAGAGGTAGGAAAAAACTATATCTATTATAGTCATAATAATTATTATGTTTCTGCCTATGATCGGCGAAATGGACAAACTGTTGAGGCGGCAAACATTTACAGGGCAAATTTAAAGCTTGACCAAAGCAGAAACGTTCTTTACATGCAAGATGATACTTCAGGTGGATCTATTTACGCATTCGATGCCGATACGTTTCAAGAAAAGAACAAATTGAATTTTGATACGTATCCAGGTGTTTTTGAAATGTTTGTTGACGGGAATTATTTATACACAGGAAGGAATCGGATAAATTTAGATTTGTCTAACCGTGTGAAGATTTTAGATGAGGTTATTTTATATGTTGGAAAAAATCATATTATTACGACTAATGGGTATTATGATAAAGCGACTCTAGCCAAGCAAAAGAAATTCACCTTAGAAATCCATTCAGCTGCGATGAATGCAAACAATGAAGTGTTTATTTTGGATAAAGATCAAACTAGGTTTATAAAATATAATAGTGTTAAAGAAATATGGTAATCTTCAAAGGCGGATGGATTTTTCCATTCGCCTTTTTGTCTGCTTTCAGCGTACTTTTTTCATTAATCAAACGTTTAATTAGACAGATTTATAGGCAGAAAATACTAAATTTACAAATGGTTTACCATAAATTAATAATAATCATATATAATACTATGGAAGTAGTAAAAACTAATAGGAGGTAAGCCATGCAAAGGTTGAAAAAGGGTTTTGCTGTATTAGTTTCATCGTTAGTAGTTTGGTCCGGGTTTGGAGGACAGTTTCTCGTTAACGCGGAAGGAACTGCGAGTGCGGACACAAAGAAAATTACGATTTTGCATACGAATGATTCACATGGCCGCGTAGTGGAAAGCAGCAGTGATGGAATGGGGTTTGCAAAGATTTCAACGTTGGTTAAGCAATTCGAAAGTGAAAATCCGAATACGCTTTTATTAGATGCGGGAGATACCTTACACGGAACAACTTTTGCCACACTTAGTAAAGGGGAAAGCGTTGCGGAAGTGATGAACAAAGTTGGCTATGATGGCATGGCTGCAGGTAACCATGATTTTAACTATGGGTATGAGAGACTGCTAGAATTAGAAAAGAAAGTAGTTTTCCCAGTTTTAAGTGCGAACGTTCGTAAAGCGGATGGCTCATTGCTATTAAAGCCTTATGTTATTAAAGAAGTGGATGGCATAAAGCTAGGGATTTTTGGCTTATCCACTCCAGAAACACATTATAAAACTCACCCTAAGAATGTTGAGGGTTTAACTTTTACTGATCCGGTTGTTGAAGCTCAGGCAATGGTAAAAGAATTAAAAGGTCTAAATGTTGATATGATCGTTGCTGTGACACACTTAGGGATTGATGAGTCCAGTACTGATACATCTATTAAAGTAGCAAAAGGTGCACCTGGAATCGACTTGATTGTAGATGGTCACAGCCACTCTACTCTTGTAGAGGGATTGCAAGGTGAAAATGATACGTTAATTGTAAGCTCAGGTGAATATACGAAAAATCTTGGTGTTGTTGAGTTAACATTTGAAGGCAAGAAATTAACTGGCAAAAAAGCAAAATTAATCAAAAAAGAAGAAACAGCTGATGTAAAACCAGATCCAGAAGTGGAGAAGGTAATTAAAGATATTCAAGCAGCCCAAGAAGAAATTTTATCAGAAGTAATCGGAAAGACAGCAGTGAAGCTTGACGGCGAACGTGAACAAGTACGTACAGGCGGAACGAACCTCGGTAACCTGATTACAGATGCGATGGTCGATATGACCGGTGCAGAGGTAGCAATTATGAACGGCGGCGGTATCCGTGCATCCATCGATGAAGGAGATATTACGAAAGGTGAAGTCGTGACAGTATTGCCGTTCGGAAACTACATCGTTACGAAGAAGTTAACAGGAGCGCAACTTAAATCCAGTCTTGAAAATGCAGTCAATTCATATCCTGAATCCAAAGGTGCCTTCCCGCATATTAGCGGTCTGACATTTGCCATTGATACAGCACAAAAAGTGGGCGAGCGTATTCATTCTATGAAAATTAACGGGCAGCCTGTCGATATGAATAAACAATATGTTGTTGCAACAAATGATTTCATGGCTGCAGGCGGTGATGAGTATACTTCCTTTAAAGACAGCCCAATCGAAAATGAGTTCCCTGCTCTTGATGAAGCCCTAATTGCTTATATCCAAAAGCTTGGAACAGTTAACACGAAATATGAAGCCCGTATTGTGGCAAAGCCAGTTGAAAAAGAAGAACCAAAAGAAGAACCAAAAGAAGAAACAAAACCAGCTCCAAAAGTTTACTGGGATGGCCTATTAATGAAAAAAGGTCAAATTGGCCGTGTGATCATTGAAAAGCCTATCAATCTATGGAAGAAAGATGCAAACAACAAGCTTACTTTTGTTCGTGTCTTAAACCCAGGTGAAAAATATCGAGTATACAACTATGACAGCCAGAACTTCGGCCAGTACGGAGTTGGCGGCGGCCATTATGTAACGAAGATGGAAGGGTTTGTTAAATATGAAACACCTTCTAAGAAGAAATTGGCGGAATTGAATAAGTAAAGTTTAGTAAAAAGCGGAGGCTGTAGTTGGCTCTCTGCTTTTTACTTTTTTAAGGGTAAATGGAAAAACAAGATAAATGATCCAAATTTACCCATTTTAATAAAACTCCAATTCCCTTTTACTGCTTCTGTCAAAAGTGTAAGATAGTAACTATGAACTGAAAAAAAGTTTTTAAGGGAGAAAGTGATGAAAAAAGTTTATGTTTTGCTGTTTGTTTTACTGTTAAGCTTCGTCTCATATGCTCCGGTACAAGCTTCTGAAGAAAAGGTATCTATTAGCGGCAGCTCCATTTTAACCGCGAAACAAATGGGTGATTTTGTCCTATTAAAGTATCCTGAACCTAAATTAACGACTGTTGATATTTATAGATTAGCAGATTTATATATATCTTTAGGTCGCCAAGAGGGGATTCGCGGGGATATTG
Source organism: Bacillus sp. JJ1474 (assembly GCF_036965225.1). Classification (NCBI taxonomy): domain Bacteria; kingdom Bacillati; phylum Bacillota; class Bacilli; order Caryophanales; family Bacillaceae; genus Bacillus; species Bacillus sp. JJ1474. The sequence goes on from NZ_JBALPC010000008.1 coordinate 55,707, forward strand.
CTTTTGCCCAAGCCATTCTGGAAACAGGCTATTTTCAATATGGGAAGGATGTTCTGCCTGAGCAGAATAACTACTCCGGGATTGGGGCCGTTGGGGGCGGTGCACAAGGGGCTCATTTCAACACGCCTGAGGAAGGGGTAAGAGCTCAGATTCAGCATTTGAAAGCCTATGCAAACAACGAACCTCTCGTTACAGAAAAAAACGATCCGCGCTTTGATTATGTAAAGAGGGGGATTGCTCCTTACTGGACAGATTTGAATAATCGCTGGGCCGTGCCGGGAGAATTTTACGGCGAGCGGATTCTTGCTATTTTTTCAGAGATGAAGAGTATTAACTTGGAAATTCCAAATGTAGGCAGTCAATGGACATCCAAGCTCCCAGCTGCTGCCGTTTATTTAAAAGCGGATATGCCGCTCATCAGTCCTGATGGAGCAGTAGCAAAAGTGCTGAAAAAAGGGTACTCGTATAAAGTATTTGGAACAATAGGAAACAACTATAATTTGGGCGGAAATTATTATATTCCCGCCAACAGCAGTAAAATGAGTGTATATATTGGAAGATTGCATATTAAAAATAAAGATATTAATCTATACCGCCCAGATGGGAAAGTTCATCGAAAGTTAATTCCAGGTGAGCTCATTAAAGTGTTTAGCTTTGATAACAATGCTTATTATGTTGGCGGAGGCTACTATATTCAAAGGAATGCAGGGGTTTCTTTTTATAAAGGAACGATTCAAATCACTGCGGATACCCCGCTCTACGCTTCTAATGGAAGTGTAGCGAGAACGCTTAAAAAGGGTCAAGTATTTAGAGTCTATGCGATCCAAGATAATAAGCTGGATCTAGGCGGCGGTTACTATTTAAACTATGATAAGCAAAAACAGTCTTATACGAATCATTAATTTATTGGAGACCACTGGGCTTTTGCCAGTGGTTTATTTTTTGTTAAAAAATGGATTGGCTGACAACCTGCTCGATTTGGCTATAAACCTCACAAATAGGCCGACAACCCTCCCCGATTTGCTGCCAAATTAATATAATCGGACACATTCCCCCAATTAAACTAAATAAATCCTACAAAATATACCAGAAGTAATAGTCCTGTGATTATTTACCCAATTATTTCAAACTATGGGGTTATTAGGGGAATTATTTCTGCTAGTAAGCTAGAATGATAGGTAGATAAAATTTGGAGGTACGCCCATGGTTTATTACGTGCACCTATTGAAGGGACTTCTGGCCCCGAACACATTCTCCTATCAAATCATGAGGGCAGAGACGATAAGAGGGTTGTGGAAAAAGGCTATTTGGCTAACCGTGATAAGTATGATTCTGTTTACGCTTAGCGGTTATTTCGGTATCGGTATGGATTTCCTGACAAAAGAAATAACAGATTTAAGCAGGAAAGAATTTGAAATGGAGAAACTTTTTGCCATAGTTGGACGTCTAATATGGGGAATGATCTTTTCATTGCTAGTCCTTTTTGGATTTTCTGTGATTCTTTGGGCCATTCTCGATATGTCTTATAAGAAAATAGTCGTTGTTCAGCAATTTGTACTTTGTATTCTTTTATTGGAAAAAGCCATATTACTGCCATTCAATATTTGGCTTGGGATTGGTCCGGAGGCCTCTCCGTTTTCCCTTGGCGTCATAGCTGCCTACTTAACATCCAGCAGTATTTTAGTATATTTTTTCTCCCATATATCGCTTTTTACTGTTTGGGTGATTTTTTTCCAATATAAGGCGTTAAAAGGTTTGGGTGAAAGAAGCCCGAAGACAGTCCTGCTCACGATCATTCTCGCTCATCTTTTCATTTGGGTTGTGTCTGCCTTGTTATCCTATCTTGAGATTGAGAAACTCATTTAAGGCGGGGGTGATACGGATGAAGAAACGGATCAAAATGATTTTAGCAGCGGGTGTTTTCCTATTAGTAGCGGGTAATTTGTTTTTAATAGTAAAAGATCATTCAAAAATTGAACGCTCTGCCTTTATTAAAAGCTATTCAATGGCAGTTGAAAAAGACATCAAGGAAACTCTACATAAAAAAGGGATTGTGGCCCCTCTGGAAGACTATCATTATTATTATGATCAAAAAATGGGAGTATTTAAGCAGTTTTTTGTAAAGAAAGGAGAAACAGTTGAAGTTGGCACCCCGCTATACGAGTATATTTCTGCTGACTTAGAAGCGGATATGGCGAGGATTGAAGCGGAGAAAACCAAAATTGAAAATCAAATCGAAGTAGTAGAAAGACATATAACTGAGCTCCGCTATTACAAGGATTCCTTACATTTTGATGAGGAAGAAAAGGCTGTTGGGCTTTCCATTTTACATAGTGTCGAGCAGGATATTTATGAAAAAGAATTGCAGGCTGACCTGTTAAGACAGACAGCTGATAAGCATGAGCAGGAGCTGCAGGATATACAAGCGAATGAAGGGGAAATGACAGTTGTCAGTGATTTTGAAGGAATCATTAAAGAAATCAATATCGGACTGCATAACCCGCTGATCACGATTAGTTCTGCTATCCCAACGATTGAAGGGCTATTAAATGAGGAAGAAAGGGTTAAGGTTGAAACGGGGATTCCGGCGGTCATTTCTTCTAAACATATAAATGGTAAAGGAATGCTAACGAAAGCTGACAAATTACCAGATCACGTCCAATCAGAAAAGGAAAGTCTATACCCATTTTCAATTCAGATGGATGATGAGGTCCCTGACCTGCTTCAAGGATCCCATGTCGAGGTCACATTAATTACAAAAGAAGTAAATGGGGCAATCATGGTTCCGAAGCAAAGTATCATCAAACAGAAGAAGAAGTCCTTTGTCTGGGTTATTACATCAGGCGGAATCCTGGAAAAACGAGAAATCAAGACTGGAATCGCGTCAGGCAATAAACTACAGATCGAATCAGGGGTTGAAAAGGGAGAGCTCATCGTAAACAATCCTGCTTCAATACAACAAGGTGAAGGCCCCAAAATCATGACACCTCTGAATCTATCAAACATAGAGCGGTCTGAAATTGAGCAAATGAGAAAAAAGCATATTTTTAAACATATAGTAAAAGGGATTTTAATAAGATAGAGGTAGTTGTCGAATTTCATAAAAAGTTTGGTCATGGTAATTGTTGCTATTTTTTTACAGATATATGTACTATAGGGTTATAAAAGAGAAGGGGGATCATATGAAGAAATGGGTTAAGAATGCTTTTACAATTACTGTAGGGCTTGGTTTGTTTTCTAGTAATCTAGGACCTTCCACGATAGCATCGGCGGAGTCACCTAAACAATTACAGAATGTTTCGGCTGTTCAAGTGAGCAATCCTCAGCTGCAAAGCAAGCTCGACCAGTATAAAGAAAAGGCTTTGAGTGAAGATACATTCATTATTAAATATACGAAGCCTTTGTCTCCTGCAGAGCATAGAATGGCAGGCGGAACACTTGTTACAAATATACCAGCCTTAAATTATGCCGTAGTAAAGGTAAAGAATAAAAAAGATTTGCAAAAGGTCATGCAAAAGTATAAAGGCCTAAGCCATGTGAATTCAGTCAATCCAAGTGCGATGTACAAGCCATTAAGTGTGCCCGATCCGAAGGTGAACGAGCAATATCACATAAACTTGCTTAACTTAAATCAAGCCCATAAGCTGGCTGGCAAGAATACAGTAACGGTTGCTGTCATTGACCAAGGGGTTGATACGCAACATCCGGAATTAAAGGGGAAACTTCTCCCAAGTTATAATGCAGTAAACCCAATGAATCAAGGCACACCTGATTATCATGGGACACATGTGACTGGGATTATTGCAGGTAATAAAAATAATGGAATTGGCGGCTTTGGTGTGAATCCAAATGTGAAGATTCTTCCTATTGACGTTTTTGATCGCAGCTGGGGCGCTTATGACTATTCGATTGCCCAAGGGATTTTGCATGCGGTAGAAAAGAACGTGAAAGTAATTAACATGAGCATAGGCGGACCAATGAAATCGCCATTAATTGAAGAAGCCGTCAAAAAAGCATTAGAGAAAAATATCACGATTGTCGCTGCTGCCGGCAATACAGGGGATACAATGGTTAGTTATCCTGCAGCATACGAGGGAGTTATTAGTGTCGGTTCCGTTGATAAATCTAAAAAACTCTCAAATTTTTCGAGTTATGGCCCGTCCGTAGATATTGTCGCACCTGGTGATGAAGTATACGCTCCAATCTATGAACCTGAGAAATTATCAAGCTTCCGTGAAATGAGCGGTACATCGATGGCCTCTCCGATGGTGGCAGGAGTAGCTTCACTGCTTTTATCAAAGCATCCAAACTTAACACCATCACAGGTTGAATATATTTTAGAGCATACAGCACAAGACCTTGGTGACCCTGGGTTTGATATTAAATACGGAAATGGACTTGTCAATCCAGTCGCTGCGCTTAACTTTGATATTAAGAAGCTTCCTTCCTTTACGAGCAAGCCTTGGACTGATAAGGAAATTGAAGAAAATGCAGCCCCTGTAGATTTAGCAAAAACGAGCGAAGTCAAGGGAGCCATTACGAAGCCATTCGAAGAGAAGTGGTATTCGGCTGAAGTGAAAAAAGGAGAGTATATCCAATTTGCTCTAGAAGGGTCTAAACAATTTGATTACAAATTAATGCTTAACCTTCAATCACAAGAGGGCAAAGATAAGCTCGATGTGAACAATGTGATGGACGGAAAGACAGAAGGGAAATTGTATAAAGTTCCTTATACTGGAACCCTTTCATTTGGTGTGAAAGATGTGAATGGAAGCTATGATGATTCAAATAAGCAGCAATCCAAATACACACTTTCCGTTAAAAAGCACCCAGTTCTTCCAGCGGATGAATCTACTTTCGATGAACCAATAAAAATCGAGCTTCCATACGATACATCAAAAGAAAAGTATACTTTAATTGGTGAAGAAGGGGACAATGATTATTTTAATTTTACTGTTGAGAAAGAGCAGGTTATTAAAATTGACCTGTCAGGAATACCTGGAGTTGATACAAGTTTAAGTGTTTACGAGATTTTCAAGATGCCTCCGCCTGAAGAAGGAGGAATGGAAATCGAATTCGAACTTCCTGCTTTGAAGGAAGACGAGCGTGATCCGAACTTCTATGCCAATAATAAAGGGAAGAGCGAAGGCGAATCCTTATCGTTTTTGGCACAGCCAGGAATGGACTATTCAATCAAAGTCTCAAATAAAGAAAGCAATTACTTTGGGATTTTCGACTTTTTCTTTAACTGGGGAATGATTGAAGAAAAGCAAACCCCTGAATCATCAGCTATTCCGTACGAGCTGAAGGTACAAGGAAAAGTTCTTCCGCCAGACGAAGATTCATTGCCAATGATGCATATCATGGACGAAGACAGCTCAATTGAGAAACAGAGAGAGCTTCTATTAATGGAACAGCCCGCAGAAGAATTTGACTATGTTCAGATGATTAAGGATGGTGCGCAGCCTTATAATATCAACGATGAAGCGACAGGTTATTTGCAAACATTGGAGGATGAGGACTGGTTCAGCGTCACACCAGAGGAAAACGGCATTTACGAATTCTCTTTAGAAGAGAATAATGCAACTGTACCGATGTTTGGAATCTACCAAGTAAGAACAGAGAAAGATCGTGATGGAAAAGAGTTCTCCTATATGGAGCAGATTACATCAAATGAATATTCCTTCTGGATGAATGGCCGCTTGGAAAGCCGTTTATTCACTGGATTCAAAAAGAATGAAACCTACTATATTAAAGCAAATACAAACTATTATAATGGGGCCATTTCTTTTGATCCATATAAGTTTACGTCTAAGCTAACTGTGAAAAATCCTCAGGATAAATATGAGGATAATGACAAAATGGAAGAGGTAAAGAACCTCCCGGCAAATGTGATTGAAGGAAACTTCTCCATGCCATATGACCAGGATAATTTCTATTTTGAAAGCAAGCATGACGAAATTTATGGCATGACATTGGAAAGAAAGCAAGTTAGCGATCAGTTCAAGGCTCAATATCCGAAAGAGCTGCTCAGTCCTTTCTATGGAATGTTTGTAGTTTACGAGGATACGAACAAAAACCGTAAGCTTGATGATGAAGAAATGAGAACTGCCCAGTACTTAGATAGAGGAGCCATGTCCGGTAAGACCTTTGGTTCTTTCAAAACAGAAAAAGGCAAAAATTATATTTTCTCAGTATCTGCCTATTTCGAATGGCCAAATACCTTCTCGCTTCTCCCGTACGTGTTATCGATCAATCCTGTAAACAAAAATGACGAGGACAAAGGCTCTGTTGTTAAAAACAATATTCCATCTAAGCCGATTGCCCTAAAAACCGTTTCAGCCAAGCATCAGCAAGCGGTTGGTCATTTGAACGCAGGTATCCCTTACGGAGATGAAGACTGGTATGTATTAAAGCTAGATAAAGCGACTAAAGGTAAAATTGAGCTTCAATCCGGCATAGAGATTGATGGCGTCATCTCTCTATATAAAGATGGCAAGCTCGTTGCCACAGCCGATTACTACCCAGAAGGAGATAACGAAGTTCTTAACTTTAACTTAACAAAAGGCACCTATCACATTAAGGTTCGTGACGTGAACGGCAATGCTACGTTAACTCCATATACTTTGAATGTTTATAAATAAGTAATCAGGGCCAGCTCATTTTGAATAGTGGGCTGGCTTTAATTTTTGTAGGGGCTGCTGGATAGATAGATGTGGGTTGGCTGAAAGTTTGGCGGAGATGGTCGTGAAAATGTGAATTGGCTGATAAACAACTAAAATTGCTGACAAATCACTAGAATTGGTCGATAAATTGCAAGAATTCGCCTATTAACTAGCTTGAATTGTCAATTATCGTGTAATTTGCACGATTAACCAAGAATAGTGACAGAAAAGGTCCAAAATTTCACAAAAAATTAAAGAGGTTAAACCAACAACTGCAAAATAGCTCGCAAGTCACTGCAATTAGCAAAAAATTCACAAGGTTTTACTAACAAATCCAAAAGGGCTATGATGCCGTCTTCGTTTACGTTAAAATAAGGCTAGTAGGGGGGATGTTTGTGAGAAGGCTTTTATTTGTTTTTGCTGCAATGATTCTATTTATTTCAATAAGCCCTGAGAAATCACAGGCTGCAACCGTATACTGGGATGGGGTGGAGTTAAAAAAAGGGCAAATTGGCCGTGTCACTGTAGTGAAGCCCATTAATCTATGGAAAAGAACGGAAAACGGCTTGCAATTTGAAAGAATTCTTCAGCAAGGGGAAGTCTACCGGGTCTATCGAATGGATGACCTCTATGGCGGTCAGTATGGAGTAGGCGGAGATTACTATATTACTAAAGTACCTGATCATGTAATCTATGAAACTCCCTCTATATCAAAAAGAAAATTACTGGAATGCAATCAACAATGCTTAGTCGAAACGCTGATTGTTTTACCGCAGGATTCTTATGACTCAACTGCTGTTAATCAAATAAAAGGACGCCTGCAAGCTCTGCCTGAGTCTGTTTTAGTCCAGCTGCTTCAGCAAAATATTCGGATTCTGCTTGTGAATGGGCCCATAACAGAAACAAAAGAATATGCCTACTTAAAGGGAGTCATTCCACGAGGTTGGGAGAATTTGAATAAGACTTGGGATGATGTTCCTGGCATTGGAGGAAATAAAACGGTTGTCGTTAGAGTTGGATATAGTGAAAAAGGGAATGGACATGGCTCTGTTAATCTTGAGTTACATGAACTAGCCCACACCATAGATAATATACTAAAAAATCATTTATCCTCTTCAGCCGAATTCAGTGCCATTTGGAATTTAGAAAAGAAAAGGCTATTCCCAAATGAAGAATATTTCACTCTATATCCAGAAGAGTATTTCGCAGAATGCTTTGCCATGTATTATCGTGACAAAGATGAAAGAAAAAGACTGCAGACTCTTGCACCGAAAACCTATAAACTTATAGAAATTATTAAATAGTATGCTCCCCTCGACTGATCGAGGGGTTTTTATTTTACCAAAAGCTATATTTTATTGATTAAAGCCTAATGTATACCTGCTCTCCATGTTATTCGTCCCGAATAAAACCCGTTCACATGCTTACATTAGGCGGTTTGAATGCCAACAATTAAGATCTTTCGCCAAAATTAGCAAAAACCAACAATATCATAGTCCAATAGTCGTTTTATGTAGTTAATTGTCCATTTTTTTGGGAAAATGTCATATAATAATAGAATAGTATAATGAAGGAGAGGAAAAATGGGGAAAAAGTGGATTATTAACTTAGCAGTTGTGGCAGCATTGATTTTTGGACTTCAATCTCCGGCTCAGGCAAGCGAACCTAAGGTATATTGGGACGGCCTGCTAATGGTTAAAGGGCAAGTAGGTAAAATTAAAGTTCTTAAGCCTATTAACCTATGGAAACGAGATGGAAATAAACTGGTTTTTACTCGTATATTAAAGCCTGGCGAGCAATATCGGGTCTATCGCTATGACAATCTTCATGGGGGTCAGTATGGACTTGGCGGAGGCTATTATATTACGAAAATAGCAGGCTATGTGGATTATCGTACACCATCTAAGAAAAAGCTTGCTGAGCTTGAAGCAGCTTATGGCGGAACTACTCCAACTAAGCCTATCGGAAAGCTTTCGATCGGAGCCGTAACCGAGCAGAAATCGAAGAAAATTGCTCCTGGGGTAACGGAAACACAGCTTTCAGTCGATAGTAACCGTGGGAAACAGAAGATTTTTACCGTTGAATATGATGGGAAAACAGAAAAGATAAGCTTGGAAACAGCATTAGCCAATGGGCAATTATTTGGGTTTGAAACCGTTGCGAGTCAAGCAAACAAGGCACAATCGGAAGGTAAGCATGTTGTTGCGGGCATCAACGGAGATTATTTTGATAAAAATGGCCACCCGATTGACTTGATGATTCAAAAAGGAAATATCGTTTCAACAAGTCAAACACCTATTAATCAGCTAGCTGTTTTTGGGTTAACGAGTGCCGGGAAACCGATCATTGGGAGTCCGGAACTTTCACTTTCGGTCCAAATAAATGGACAAGAGCCATATAAAATTAATTCAGTGAACCGTACAAGATCAGCGAGTCATCTTGTACTCTACACACCTTCTTTTGCTAGCTCGACAAGAACGAATGAACTTGGCACAGAGGTTGTTGTGAAAATTGATGCTGGTCAGTTGAATGGGCATAGTGTTTTAACAGGTACGGTGTCAAAGGTTGTAAGTAAAGTTGGAAATGAATCCTTAAATGATGGCGAATTTGTTTTATCAGGACATCATTTTGCCAGCGACTTTTTACAAACTGTCAATGAAGGAGACAAGGTCGAGGTTACGGCTCAGTTTTCTCCAAGTGAATGGAATGATGTAACAGAGGCAATTAGCGGACGTTACCATCTTGTGAAAAATGGTGCTATTGTTCCCCAAGATGTTCCAGGTGTTCACCCTAGATCAGCCATTGGAATTAAAGCAGATGGCGGAATCGTTACAGCTGTTGTTGATGGACGCAGTACGCAAAGTACAGGTCTGACTTTACAGGAAATGGCGTCAGTTATGAAGGATCTTGGCGCTATTCATGCATTTACTTTTGATGGGGGCGGCTCATCCACCCTAGTAACAAGGGACCATGGGGATGATAAAGTCTCTGTTGTCAACAAGCCTTCGGATGGACCACCACGTTCGGTTTCAAATGCATTACTTTTTATTAGCCAATGGTTAAAAGGACCGCTTCATCAGCTTGTCGTTAACCCGGCTGACGTTACACTCTTTGCAGGGGCTACATATAAGGACTTAGGCATTACCGTAAAAGGAATAGATCAGTTCTATAATGCGGTACCGGTCACACAGCCAATCGCTTTTTCATCACCAGCATTAAAGAAACATGCAGATGGAAGCTATACAGTAGGAACATCTCTGACTCAAAGTGAAATTGCTGTTTCAGCTGGCAATATCAGCAGCAAGGTTAAGCTTAATATAATCAATACACTGGAAAGTATACATGTTGATGAGAAGGATATAATCGTTGAGAAAAATAACGTTTATACGATCCAGCCAAAAGGAATTTATAAAGGAAAAACGGTCATTACTGATCCAAATTTATTTAAATGGAGTGTCACACCAAATATTGGCACCATTAATAATAAAGGTGAATTTAAAGCTGGCGCTACGGAAGGAACAGGCACCATTACGATCAGTCACGGAGCTGTTTCTGTAAAAGTGAATGTTACTGTAGGAACACCTGAACCGATTCTGCTTGAAGGATTCGAGGGTGGCATCGCTAATTACAAAGCCTCAGGTGCCAGATACAACAATGTGAAAATTGAAAATGAAACTTCTATTGTCAAAACTGGGAAAAATTCAATCAAGCTAAGCTATGATTTTTCAGGAACAACAGGTACCTCTGGTGCTTATGTTGATGCAGTCAAACCACTTGCCATTAAAGGTGCCCCTAAGAAAATAGGTATGTGGGTGTACGGAGATGGCCAAGGACATTGGTTAAGAATGCAGCTGAAAGATGCGGATAATAAAGAAATCCAACTTGATTTTACGAAGAATTTAGATTGGACAGGCTGGAAGTATGTGGAGGCAGTTGTTCCGCAAGTGATCAAAACGCCACTAATCATTGACGTACCAGTCCGTTATATGGAAGTAGATGACGCTAATAAAAATAGTGGAATCATCTATATTGATCAGATTCAAGCTGTTTACAAGTAATCATTTTTAAAGGGGCAAATTTTCTCAATGCAGAACATGCTGGCTGTTCAATGTTTTTGCAGAGAAAAGCCCCTTTTATTTAATAAAAAAACAATAGTAATTTAAGCGGTTTAATGGGGAAGCATACAAGATATAAATGTATGGGGAGTTATAAAATTCTGACTGTGCTAAAAATTGTTATAGACATCTGTTTGATTTGTCATTTATGATATGATACGCTAGTACATGCAATCTTAATTTTGTTCCTAGTTTTAGGAAAATCCTTAAAGACCCTTTTCGTTGGAGGGAAAAGAATGTCATTTAGTTCTGAATACGATCAAATTAAAAAACAGTTTGAAAAGGATCCTCCGAAAATTATTGGGGGATATAAGCGACAAGGCTGGGCTCAGAAAACTTTAGATAAAACAGCAAATGATGATATTGAGCAAGAGCCGAAAGGGTTTGTAACGGCAAAGGCAATTCTCGAAGCTAATGATGGCAGCTATTATCCAGCTTTTTTACTGATTGACACGAAGAAAAGTGGAAAAATCAAGGACGCTTTCTTTCTTTCTGAAGTAGAGGATCAATTTCATCTCATTCCTTTAGAGCTCGCTCTAGAGTTTATTAATAAAGATGCAAGCGATTTAATGCCTTTCCGATATAAAACACTTGTAAAAATTAAAGGAGACCAATTTCAAAAAAATTGGCCGGATTTTTCCTAAACCTTCTTGGTATCAAGAAGGTTTTCCTGTTTTTGTCGGGGTTTAAGGGTAGGATATTTAAACACTTTCCAACAGCCCGCTTATCCTGTCGAATAAACATGATTACCCCCGACTATATCCCCATCTCAACCCGTGCAGTCTCATAACAATTTCCAACTGATCCTCGCACATTTAATCTCTTAAGCTTGTCTCTTCAACACTTTTACCCTGTCAAGCAATATTCATGAAAAAAATTGTCAATTATATTACCTANNCTCTTATCCTAGTAAAATAGTCTTTTTTGTAACATGATTGTAATATAACGACTATTATTTAATAGAATTGAAACGTAAAAATGACAGAAAATAATGTAAAATCATATTAGTAAACGATAAGATATGACAATTTTCTTGAATTCAGGGGGCCAACATGAAAAAATTAGCGAAAGTCATCATCACAGCCTCATTGCTATTTCCTACCTTTTTCGGGGTTAGTCAAGCAAGTGCAGCAGAACAAAATACAAATACTAATATAATTGAATATAGTAAAAAATTCATAGGAATACCTTATGTTTATGGCGGAGATTCTACAAGCGGTTTTGATTGCTCAGGATTTTTATCCTATGTGTACAGCCACTTTGGTGTAGATCTGCCAAGAATCTCAACTGATCAATATCATGCAGGTACTGCTGTGGATAAAGAAGACCTCGTTCCTGGGGATGCTGTTTTCTTTATAACAGTTGGATCTCGTGTCTCACATTCAGGCATCTATATTGGTGATAACCAGTTTATTCATGCAGATTCAACAAATGGTATCAAAATTAGTAATTTAAATACAGAAAAGTATTGGAAGAATCGTTACGCAGGTGCTAAAAGATTCGTAGACCTTGAGTCTCCGCCAGCTCCACCGGCAGATGGAAAGTTCATGGGTCTTGATCTAAAGGAAAACCAAATCGGTGTCGTTGAAATTAAGAAGCCGATTAATCTTTGGAAGCGCGATAAGAATAATGAACTGGAAATGGTTCGCGTGCTTCAGCCAGGGGATAAGTTCCGCGTCTATACATATGATTCAAACCACGGCGGGCAGTACGGCCTAGGTGGAACCTTTATTACAGATATGAAAACACATATTGAATACCACGCACTAGATGCTAGTAAATAATAATGAGAGGTCTGAAGCTATGCTGCTTCAGACCTCTTTTTAACGTTAGTGATTATGTGTACGGTTTTCGGTAAGAAAACTTGCGCGCATATGACGGTTTTTAGAGTTAACAGATCGAAAGAAAAAAGCGCCACTGACATGGCGCTTTAAAAATAGGCGGATATTATCATCCTTTATGATTGCTTCACATCCACTTTTGCTGATTGTGGAACATACGCTTTCCATTTAGACAAATCCAAGTTCTCCTTTGTGATAGAGGACTCTGGGAAAACAAATGTCCATGGCTTGCATGTTTGACTCTTAACTTCTAAATTATCTAGCTGGAAGCCTGCTTGCGCTACCACTTCCTGAGACGCATCCTCAAATGCAAGAGGGATGTTTTCAATGAAAATACTGCGGTTGCTGGCATTGCGAATAAGTAATGTAACGGCCAGCCCTTTTCCTTCAACCATATTAGCCTCTAGCCCCATGAAATTAACTTCTCCATCCCGAAGCGGCGGAAGGTTTTTATTAATCTCTTCAAGCTTTGATTTTTGCTCATCGCTTAATGTTTCTTTCCAGCTATCCTCTAAATCAAGAGCGAGCTCGTTTACTTGCTTTTTCTTTAATTCAAATACGAGCTTCCAGCCTTTTTTCGGAATTTCCTCTACTAATTTATTGTCATTCTCGAATAGGAATCTCCATGGTCTGCTTGTGTTTGGAGGGAGTTCCCCAAATAGGTCCATTTCAAAGCCTTTTCTCGCTAGTGGTTCATTATTTTCATTAACGAGTACGAGGTCAATCACTTCAAAAGAAATTGCTTGTGGCAGTGAGCTGCTTAAGAAAGCCGTTACCACAAAGCCATCATCATATTCATATAGATTGATTCCGCTTACTGATAGCTGGTTCGGCTGAAGGCGTGAAAGCTTTTGATGATTATATTGAAATACATATTTCTCTTGAACGGTTAAATCCCAATCAGGGTGGTAGGATAGCTTCGTTTTAATACCTTCTGCCGTTTTATTTTCTTTTCCCATTAAAAAGCCACCTTTAAAATAGTATTTTGTATAAAAATGAATGGTGCGGTGGCCCCAATGGAGGTCACCGCTAGTATGGCTGTATTTACTCAGCTAAAAAATGGTGAATATACAATTTTGCCTGCTTAGCAATTTGGGCATCCAATTCCGCTAAGAAGTACAAGAATTCATCGTACGCTTCACGAGCATATAATCGGTAAGGATCTTCCTGTCCATAGCCGCGAACGCCGATATCTTCTCTCATATGGAACAGCATTTCCATATGGACAATCCATGAGTGATCTAAAGTCTGCAAGTACATATTCTTGATTTGAACTTGGAAATCTTCGTTAGCCTCAAGCTTATCTAATAACTCTAGCTGATTTTTAATTAGCTCGTCTACTTTGCCTTGGATGACTTGCTTTTCGGCTCCTTTTAATTCGGAAGCTGGGAAAGGAGGAGTTCCGAAAACAAGTGTTAGCTCTTCATAAAGACTTTCAGTTGGCCAATCCTCCTCTATTACATGTTCTGGACAATATTTTTCAAGGAGTTTTTGTACATGATTATTTAGCGATTCCTTCAGCAGTTCATTAAAATTAGAAATCGTAAGTAAATCATTGCGCTTCTTATAAATGATTTTTCTTTGTTCGTCAACAATGTCATCGAGCTTCAATAAATGGTTTCTAGATGAGAAATGCGCACCTTCAACCGTTTCCTGCACCTTCTTAACGAATTTAACAGGGTTTGGTGACTGGACAAGACCAGTTTCATCGAACTTCATTTTTTTCTTCCATCTGTCCATTTCCTCTTTATCATAGCTATGGAAAATATCATCTTCTATAGAAATAATAAATTGAGTGGAGCCGGGATCACCTTGACGGCCTGCACGTCCTCTTAGCTGCATATCAATCCGTGCACTTTCATGAAGTTCAGTTCCGATAATTTGAAGACCGCCTAATTCCCGTACCCCTTCTCCAAGAAGAATATCGGTTCCGCGTCCAGCCATATTCGTGGAAAGCATCACTTTATTTTTTTGCCCAGCTTGAGAAATAATAAGGGCTTCGTCTTCTTCGGTTTTGGCATTCAAAATCTTATGCTTAATATCTGCTTTCTTTAAATAAGAAGATAAACGCTCAGATTGTTCAATCGATGATGTTCCAATTAAGACTGGGCGTCCCAGTTTATTATGCTTGCTAACTTCTTCAACAATCTTCTTCACTTTCGATTCGTAATCATTATAGACTAATGGTTCTTCATCTTGGCGAGCATTCGGTTTATTCGTTGGAATCGCGACAACCCTTAAATTATACGTTTCCCAGAACTCTTGCTTCGCAGGAATCGCACTGCCCGTCATGCCAGAGAGGGTCGTGTACATTCTAAAGTAATTTTGAACGGTAATCGAAGCTTGTGTTTGATTTTCTTCCTTAATCGTTACGCCTTCTTTTGCTTCAATTGCCTGATGAAGTCCATCGCTGAATGTACGGCCTTCCATAATTCTGCCTGTATATTGATCAACAAGCATCACTTCATCTTTTTTAACAATGTAGTCTACGTCCTTGCGCATGACCACATGGGCTCTTAATGACTGCATAATGTTATGAAGCAGTTCGCGGTGCTCAGCATCATAAAGGTTCTCTATTCCGAAAGCCTCCTCGAATACATTCGCTCCATTATCAGCCAATACGATTTGCTTCGTTTCAGGGTAAAATTCATAGTGATTGCTATCTTCAAAGTCTCTGACAATTTCAGAAGTAATTTGAAAGAGTTCGGTAGCAATATCAGATTTACTAGCAATAATTAATGGCGTTCTAGCCTCATCTATTAAAATACTATCGATTTCATCGACAATTGCATAATGTAATGGTCGCTGCACTTGATCTTCAAGACGTGTGACCATGTTGTCCCGTAAATAATCAAATCCGAACTCCGTGCCTGTTCCGTATGTAATGTCTGCATTATAGGCATCTTTCTTCTCGGATTCTGATATTTGGGAAATGTTTAAACCAACTGTTAGTCCAAGGAATTTAAAAACTTTTCCCATTTGCTCAAAGTCACGATTTGCTAAATATTCATTGGCGGTGATCACATGAACGCCTTTTCCTTCAAGTGCTTTTAAGTAACTTGGAAGTGTTGCGACAAGTGTTTTTCCTTCACCTGTTGCCATTTGAGCAATGCCGCCATCTAAGAGGACAAGTCCCCCGAGTAATTGCACATCATAATGACGAAGGTTGAGAACGCGTTTGGATGCTTCACGGACAATTGCAAAGGCTTCTTCTTTTAAATTGAATATCGAAACGCCTGACGCAATTTTCTCTTTAAAGTATTGCGTAGCTTCTTTAAGTTCTTCATCACTGAGTTTTGAGACATTCGCCTCTAATTCATTAATGTTTGCAACATGTTTATATAGACGTTTTAGTTCGGCAGAATCTTCATTAAATACTCGCTTCATTAAAGATAGCATGTTGTTCTCTCCTAAAACTTTTTTTCTAGCTAAATTATAACATATAATGTAGTATAATATAATTTGGTCGAAAAACGGCAGTTAAATTTTTACAGATTCTATTATTCTCTATTATTTGAAACCTTTTTCGAGAATAGTCGTCAATTTTAGAGGATAATGCCATTTTAGGGCGAAATGTTATAAAGACTTTTTTATGAAAAAGGTGATAATATAGTAAAGTTATCAAATGTTGCTATTCTGTAATATTTGTAAAAATGAAATTAATTGAATTCTTTTGTATATATGTTAGGATTAATCTGAATTGGTATAGAATAAAACTTGCTTTTTCGAGGGATAATACTTGCCTCTAGCAGGATTACTACGAATACAAGGTGATACTATTGGAGATAAAATTTATCGCTGCCTTTCTAGCGGCTATAGTTACATCCTTACTGATAACGCCCCTTGTCATAAAATTAGCCATTAAGATTGGCGCTATAGACAAACCGAACAAAAGGAAAGTGCATTCAAAAATTATGCCTAGACTTGGCGGTTTGGCCATATTTGGAGGGGTAGTTGCAGGCTATTTTGTCGGTGGGCTATACAATGAAAAAATTACCGGAATTACAGTTGGTGCCATTATTATTGTGATTACCGGCATTCTTGATGATAAATATGAATTATCAGCAAAGTATAAGCTTCTTGGCCAGCTTCTTGCTGCTGGTGCTGTTGTGGGAAGCGGCTTAACTATTGATCATTTAACGATCCCGTTTTTCGGAACGTATGATCTTGGATTATGGACCTATCCAATTACAGTTTTTTGGATTGTGGCCATCACGAATGCGATTAATTTAATTGATGGACTTGATGGTCTTTCTGCCGGAATTTCAGCCATTGTAATTGGTACAATTGCTTTTATGGCTGGAATTGCAGGGAAACCGATGATCTTAATGCTATCGCTTATCTTACTAGGCAGTACGTTAGGCTTCTTGTTCCATAATTTTCATCCGGCAAAGATCTTCATGGGAGATACGGGAGCCTTATTTTTGGGCTATTCGATTTCCGTCCTTTCTTTGCTTGGACTATACAAAAGTGTAACGTTATTTAGCTTTATTGTTCCAATCATCATATTAGGTGTTCCTGTTTTCGATACAACTTATGCAATCATTAGAAGGATTGTCAATAAAAAGCCGATTTCTGCGCCAGACAAATCACATTTGCACCATCGTCTGCTTGCATTAGGGCTATCTCATAGAAAAACCGTATTATGTATTTACGGTTTCGGAATTGTTTTCAGCGTAAGTGCCATACTATTCTCAACAGCAACACTTTGGGTTAGTATTTTCCTCATCTTCGGCCTGCTGCTAATTTTTGAACTGCTGGCTGAAGCGATTGGTTTAGTCCATGAAAAGTATCAGCCTGTTATTAAAATGTATCGTAAGGTTACTGGACGACAATAGGATAGGCCGTTTGTGGACGCCCGCAAACGGCTTTTTTTGAAAAGAAAAATCGAAAAGTGTCAAAAAACAGTAACGAAATTTGTCTGCATATCGTCTATTATGTGATAATATAATTTAGTATTTCATCTAGAAAGCTGGAGGAAATGAGTATGAACATTCCAATGTTAGATTTAAGTGAACAGTATCAAGAATTAAAAGAAGAAATGTTAACAGCCTTAGACCAGGTTATGAGTTCTTCCCGATTTATTTTGGGTGATAACGTTAAAAAGCTCGAGGCTGATGTAGCTGAATTTAGTAATGTTAGTCATGGGATTGGCTGTGCAAATGGCAGTGATGCGATACATATTGCTCTTCAGGCTGCAGGTATCAAGTCTGGTGATGAAGTCATCACTACTCCATTCACATTCTTTGCTACAGGCGGATCTATTGTTCGTGCAGGTGCGACACCTGTATATGTAGATATTGACCCGGTTACATTTAATATCGATCCTGCGAAGGTAGAGCAAGCTATTACAGACAAGACAAAAGCGATTATTCCAGTTCATTTATATGGACAAATGGCAGATATGGAAGAGCTTCGCAAAATTGCGGACAAGCATAATCTGGCCATTATCGAAGATGCTGCCCAAGCGATTGGCGCAAAACAAAATGGAAAGACGGTCGGTGAATTAGGAACTGCTGCTACATACAGCTTCTTCCCGACAAAAAATCTTGGTGCTTACGGTGATGCTGGAATGATCGTGACAAGTGACGATCAAGTAGCTGAGAATTGCCGTGTCATCCGCGTGCACGGAAGCAAACCGAAATATTACCATCATGTATTAGGCTATAATAGCCGTCTAGATGAGCTTCAAGCGGCTGTCCTAAATGTGAAGTTTCCTCATTTAAATAAATGGAGCGAGCTTAGAAGAGAAAAAGCGGCTGTCTATACACAGCTACTTAATGATCAATTAGGTGATCTTGTAAAAACTCCAGTCGTAAAAGAAGGAAATTACCATGTTTTCCATCAGTATACGATCCGTGTAGAAAAACGTGATGAGCTTCAAGCGTTTTTAAAAGAACAAGGCGTACAAACGATGATTTACTACCCGCTTCCGCTTCATGTTCAGCCTGTATTTAAAGATTTAGGTTACCAAGAAGGAGATCTGCCTGAATCCGAAAAGGCTGCAAAAGAAGCGTTATCACTTCCAATGTTCCCAGAACTAAAACAGGAGCAGCAGGAATATGTTGTAGCTAAAATCAAGGAGTTTTACAACAAATAAAAAACCGAATGAAACGTCGCCGAAAAGGGGGCGTTTCTTTACTTGCCAGTAAGGCTGGCTAATTCCCGGCTTTCTTCTAACTCATAGAGATCGGTTGGAACATTTTTAGCTGGGAATCAAAGAATATTGATAAATTTTAAAAGGAATGGTGGTCCTGTTGGCAGAACAGAAAAGGTTTGTATTATATGAATACCTCGTATTCTTTTGGAAAAAGAAGGTTTTCTTTTTAATTATTCCTCTGATTTTTACCTTATTAGGATTCGGTGGCTCATATTTAATTCCTAAAGAGGGAAAATATGTAGGGAGTGCAACGGTTTTTACTGGATCTATAAAATTAAAGGCGTTAACGAATCCGGTCAGTATTGAGGCTGATTTTGGCAAGGATGTCCATGGTGTCATTGATACTTATGTATCAAGTGAAAGCTATATAAAAATTAAAATTTACGATGATAACAAAGAACGCCTTGAGCAGGATCTTCAAAAGATGACGGCGGGTGTTGAAAAGGCGCTTGTGGAAAACTTTGACCTAAGATATAAAGCGACAGAAGAGGGAATAAAACTTAATGAAAAAAAGTTTGCTGCACTTGAAGGTGTATTAGAATCAAGCAGCGCGAAATTAGAAAGCAATAACCTGACAATTGATGAAACGTCAAATATTACTAGTTTACTTGAATACACAGAATTTGAAGCATCTGCAACTGCAGCTTCAATACAAAAAATGGGCACTGATTTAACCTTTTTCGAGCCGCCTTCCATTGTTAGTCAAGACGTGAAGACAATGGACACCTATAAATTGGAGTTTTCATTAGCAGGTCTAATTTTGGGGGTTTTTGCAACTTTTCTAATCCTTATGCTTTGGAACTATATTAACGAGGCCCGGAGGTATTACAAACATGATTAATTTTGCCATCGTAGGAATGGGGCATATAGCAAACAAACATATTGAGGCAATTGAAAAAGCAGAGAATGCAAATTTATTTGCTATTTGCGATACGAATCCAGCACGTTTGGAAATGGACAATCCGAATGTGAAAAAGTATACCGATCTTCAAAAAATGCTAGAAGAAAACCCGGAAATTCATGTAGTCAATATTTGTGTCCCATCCGGCCTGCATGCTAGATTGACGAAAATTGTGGCAGAAAACGGAAGGCATATTATTGTAGAAAAGCCGATGTCATTAAAGCTTCAGGATGCTGAAGATATGATTCAATACGCGAATGACCACGGTGTGAAGTTAGCTGTCGTTCATCCAAACCGTTTCAGACCAGCGATTCAGAAGTTAAGAGAGCAAATGGATGCAGGTGCTTTCGGGAAACTAAGCCATGCAAATGCAACAGTTCGATGGAATCGTAATCAAGCTTATTATGATCAGGCTGAATGGAGAGGAACGAAGGAGTTTGATGGCGGTGTTCTAATGAATCAGGCCATTCATGATCTTGATCTAATGCTTTGGCTAATGGGTCCTGTTGAATCTGTACAGGCTATGGCAGCAACCCGTCTGCGAAAAATTGAGACAGAGGACGTTGCGGCGGCTGTTGTCCAATTTAAAAATGGCGCACTAGGCGTCATTGAAGCAGCGACAACCATTTATCCGAAAAACTTGGAAGAGTCCCTTGCGATTTTCGGCGAAACTGCATCTGTGAAAATTAGCGGTCGAAATGCTAATTTCATTGAAACATGGGACATTGAGGGAGTATCTGAAGAGGATGCGGACAAAATAAAAAATGAAATTAAAGCAGATCCATTTGGGAAGCCAGGGCATCAATGCATCATCGAAGATATGGTGCTTGCTGTGCAAGAAAATCGTAATCCAATTGTAACTGGCGAAGACGGTCTTGCTCCTGTAAAATTAATACTGGCCATTTTAGAATCAGCCGAAACAGGGAAAAAAGTCGTTCTATAAGTGAAACTTCATTAAGTGGCAGCCTTGCTGCCCGTAATCTGCTCTAAAAGGAGAAATAAAGATGGACGTATATACATCATTATTAAATAAAATTGAAAAGAAAGAAGCTGTCATTGGAGTAGTCGGACTAGGTTATGTTGGTCTGCCGCTAGCAGTTGAAAAAGCAAAAGCCGGCTATAAAGTAATCGGTTTTGATGTGCAGGCAGCGCGTGTTGAGCAAGTAAATATGGGAATTAACTATATTGGAGACGTTGTGGATCAAGATTTAGCGGATATGATCAAGAACGGTCATTTGGAAGCTACTACTGATTACGCTCGAATTCAAGAGGTTGATGCTGTAGCTATTTGCGTGCCAACACCACTTGATATTTATCAGCAGCCGGATACTTCTTATGTGAAAAGCTCATCTAAAGAGATTGCGAAATATGCACATGAAGGCATGCTTGTTGTATTAGAGTCCACAACTTACCCAGGAACAACAGAGGAAATTGTAAAGCCAACTCTTGAAGAGAAAGGCTTTAAAGTTGGAGAAACTGTGTTTGTTGCGTATTCACCAGAGCGTGTTGACCCAGGTAACAAGCAATTTAAAACGAAGAATACCCCAAAGGTTGTAGGCGGTATTACCGAAAATTGTACGAAAGTGGCAGCTGCCCTTTATCGAAATGTCCTTGAAGGGGATGTACACGAAGTATCTTCTCCAGCTATTGCTGAAATGGAGAAAATCTTTGAAAACACGTTCCGCCACATTAACATTGCCTTAGCGAATGAAATGGCGATTTTATGTGATAAAATGGGCATCGATGTATGGGAAGTAATTGATGCAGCGAAAACAAAGCCTTACGGATTCATGGCATTCTACCCAGGTCCTGGTTTAGGCGGTCACTGTATCCCAATCGACCCATTCTATTTAACATGGAAAGCGCGCGAATATAATTACCATACAAAATTAATCGAGCTTGCAGGCGAAATTAATAACAGCATGCCAGAATACGTCATTACACGTTCAATGCAAGTTCTAAATGAAGACGGTAAAGCTCTTCGCGGTGCAAAAGTAGCTGTCCTTGGTGTAGCTTACAAAAAGGACATTGACGATGTTCGTGAATCACCAGTTCTTAAAATTGTTGAGCAATTAGAGCACCATGGCGCTGATTATACTGTGGTTGATCCATACGTAAAATCATTCAGATCATGTGATCAGCAAGTTGAAACAGTCGAGCTGTCTAAAGAGCTATTAAACGAGGCAGATCTCGTATTAGTAACGACCGATCACACTGATTTCGATTACAGCATGATTGCTCAAGAGAGCAAAGTCATTTTTGATACGCGTAATGCATTGAAAGGTATTGAAAAGCCAAATAAGTATATTAAATTGTAATAGATATCCGCCACCCTAGCGATATATCCGCGACATTGGCGTAGATATCCGCCACTCTAGCGATATATTCGCGACATTGGCATAGATATCCGCCACTCTAGCGATATATCCGCGACATTAGTGTAGATATCCGCGACTCTAGCGTTATATCCGCAACATTGGCATAGATATCCGCCACTTCAGTGATATATCCGCAACTCATATTATAAAAGGTAAAGGGAGACTTTCGAATATGAATTATATTGATCCTTCCGCTCAAGTAGATCCATCCGTTCAAGTTGGACATTTTTCGGTCATTGAAAAAGATGTGAAAATCGGTAAAGATGTCATCATCGGTAACCGTGTAACGATTCACGAAGGTACAATCATTGGCGACAACACGACAATTGCCGATGGTGCAGTTGTTGGGAAGCCGCCAAAGCCTGCTAAGACTAGTACGGTTAAGCTTTCGGCTTCAATCCCGGCACTGGAAATCGGGGAAGAAGTGACAATTGGGGCGAATTGCGTGATCTATCGCGGCGCCAAAATTGGTTCGAGCACGCTGATTGCGGACCTTGCAAGCGTTAGAGAAAATGTCGAAATCGGTAACCTTGTCATTGTGGGCAGAGGGGTAACCGTAGAGAATTATGTGAAGATTGGCGACCGGACAAAAATTCAATCTAACTCTTATATTACAGCTTACACGACTCTTGAAGAGCAAGTATTCATTGCTCCATGCGTAACAACGACAAATGACAATTTTATGGGCAGAACGGAAGAGCGCTTTGATAAGATCAAGGGCGCCCATGTGAAAAAAGGAGCTCGTGTTGGCGGAGCCTCCATTATCCTGCCTGGAATCACAGTGGCAGAAGAAACATTTGTGGCTGCAGGTGCATTAGTCACGAAGGATACAGAGCCTAAGACATTGATTAAAGGAGTTCCTGCTAAGTTCACCAAAATGGTAGACGAGCGGGAGCTATTATAGGGTGTTCGCCCAAATTAAGCGTTTAGGAGCGGATTCGCTCCTTTACGCATTTATGAACGTTGGTACGAAGCTGATTGCCTTTATCATGCTTCCTATCTATACTTCTTTTCTTGCCCCTGCGGAATATGGGGTAATAGATTATTTGGATCGGATTACCTCGATGCTTACCTTCTTAGTCATCTTTGGCACCGATTCGGCTCTCGCTTTTTATTACTTCGAATCGGAGGATAAAAAGAAGAAGCTTGATTATGTTAGGTCCGTCATGACCTTTAGACTCCTGATTGTTCTTATTATTGCTATCGTCTTTCTTATCGGCGGCCAATGGCTGGCTCAACTGCTTTTAGATGATGCCGCCCTCTATAATTTGCTCTACATTGCCATTGGGGTTATGGCCTTGGATACCGTCATCGCCTTAATCTTAACGGTTCTTCGGTACGACTTTTTTACAAAAAAGGTCGTTATCTTTACGATATTGAAAATGCTCTTAATTGCAGTCTTTTCCTACGGATTTTTAGCTTATGTCAGCCCTACAATCGATGGCATTTTATATGGACGGCTGATCAGTGTAGCCATCGTTGCTGTGCTGTTAATCAAGCCTTTATTGAAATTCATTAAATTTACCTTTAATAAAAAGCTATTAAAGGAAATCTTAATCTATGCGGCACCGCTTGTTCCGGCATCTCTCGCATTCTGGGTGATCGTCAACGCGAATTCACTTCTATTAGAAAAGTTTACTTCTTTTCACGAAGTAGGTATTTACGGGTCAGCGGTAAAGTTTGCTTCTTTAATAACGCTACTTACGAGCGGTGTGCAAATGGCTTGGAGACCTTTTTCAATGTCACTAAAGGACAAAAAGGACAGTCCCGTTTTATTTGCGAAGCTCTACTATGGTATCCTGTTAGTAGGAACCATTGGTGTTTTAATGGTTGCCACACTTATGCCGTGGATTATTCGCATGTTAAGCAGCGAATATCATGAAGCCTATCAGTATGTTGCGATTTTGTCGGCTGTTACCTTCCTGAATTTTTTCTATATGATTATTTCAGTTGGCATTTTCTTTACGAAACAAACGAAAATTATTTCGTACGCGTTTGGAATGGCAGCCGTTGTGAATATTATTTTAAACATAGTATTAATCCCATCGTTTTCGATTTGGGGAAGCGTTGCGGCTTATTTGATTTCCTATATCGTGGCCATTACGTATATTTTCTTTAAAAGCCAAAAGCTATACCATGTGCCTGTTTCATTTGGCAAAATGACTTTTTTATTCATAACCTCTCTATTAGCTGTGATCGCGATTGTCTATATTCAAGAGAGCAGCATCCCTGATCTCAATATCATTTTTGCTTGGCTTGGATTTATCGTTGCCATCCTGTTATCGCGGGTGGACAAAGATTTATTGAAAAAAAGATCAAGGGCAATTTAATGTAAAATAGGTGATCCGTTTGTTCTATGAAGTTAGAATTACCAATAACAGGCTCATAAAAGAAATTTCAGTTCCCTTTGGCCATGCTTATTTTGGCGGCTATGTGATTTATCAGGGAAAATATTATCATCAGGATAATATTCAAGATATCCTAGAGGCAAACTTTTTTGAAAAACATTTACAAGATTTAATTGGGGAGTTTGTTTTTATTCAAGCTGACCAAAATGGAATAACAGCGATTGTCGATCGGAAGCGCAGTATTCCGCTTTTCTACTATAAAGAAGGATCTCGCTGGATTGTGACAGATAAAATTGCTCATCAGCAAGATCGGATGCTCCAGAAGACCGCTGCAAAAGAGTTCATTCTTACAGGGTTTACCGCGAATGAAAAAACGCTTTATGAAGAGGTATATCAAATTGAAGCCGGCTCTTATCTTCAAATCGATGAAGCGGGAACAGTCGATAATCATGAATACTACCAATTTTACCACCATCCTGAAAACAAGGAGCTAGAGCAATTCAGTGAAGAGCTTCAGGCGGTTTTCCATGAGGTATTCAACGATTTAATCAAACGTTTGATTAATAAGGTTCCGATTTTGCCATTGAGCGGCGGATATGATTCGCGGATTATTGCCATTTTGCTGAAGGAATATGGGATTGAACATATTGCTTCCTTCACATATGGAAAAAGGGAAAATAAAGAAGCACAGGTAAGCCGTGATATCGCCAAGCGACTTGGATTAAAGTGGGACTTTATTGAGTACAAAAAGGATGATTGGCATCGCTGGTATCATTCTCAGGAATGGAAGGACTATGTTGATTTTGCTGTGAATGGTTCGTCCATGGCCCATCTTCAGGATTGGCCGGCAGTAAGGGAGATCGTTACGAAACAGGATGCAGATTATGTCTTCATTCCAGGACATTCCGGCGACTTTGTAGCAGGTAGCCACTTAGCCTATGAAATCACGGTGGACCGTGAATTTACGGCTGACGATGTTGTGCAGTTTAACCTTAATAAGCATCACAAGTTATGGGAAATGGGACAAGGGCTTCACTCATCTGCCACAGACGTTATAGCTGAAATGAAAAGGTCGTTTAAAGACCTTCCGTATCAAACAAATGAGCAGGCAAGCGCCCTATTTGAATACTGGGATTGGCGAGAGCGGCAGGCAAAGTTTATTATCAACTCTATTCGCGTGTATGAGTTTTACGAAAAGGGATGGGATATTCCGTTATGGGATGACCGGTTAATGGAGTTTTTCAAAACAGTCCCTGTTGAATATCGCTTCAAGAAGTACTTATATGATTACACATTGAACAAAATGTATCCGGATTATTTCCCTGAGCCTGTAAAGCCAGTTGGGAAGGAGACATCTTTAAAACAGAAATATGGTGTCTTCTATAATACCGCGAAAAAGCTCTATAACAAGAAAAAGCTTTACCAGCAATACTATACAGAGCCTATGGAATGGTATGGAATTTATAAGACTTATCCTGAGTACGTGATGGCTTTGTCTTTCAAACATAATGGATACAAATATTCACAGCCTTATAATATTAATTCATTTTTAGCAAAAGACTATATTCAAAGCTTGAAAGGTGAATTTAAATGAAAATATTAACGATTCTTGGCGCAAGGCCACAATTTATTAAAGCAGCACCGGTATCAAGGGTTTTAAGAAAGCATATGGATGAGAAAATCATTCATACAGGTCAGCACTATGATGCAAATATGTCTGATATTTTCTTCGAAGAGCTTCATATTCCAAAGCCGGATTATCATCTTGGTGTCGGATCTGGTAACCATGGCAAGCAAACAGGTGAAATGCTTGCGAAAATTGAAGAAATCGTATTGAGCGAGAAGCCAGATTATTTAATGGTTTATGGGGATACGAACTCTACGCTAGCGGGCGCACTTGTGGCTGCTAAATTGCACGTTCCTGTTGTTCATATTGAAGCTGGACTAAGAAGCTTTAATAAGAAAATGCCGGAAGAAATTAACCGCATTATGACGGATCATGTTTCAGAATTCCTATTCTGCCCAACAGATACAGCGGTTGAAAATTTAACAAACGAAAATATTACCCGCAATGTGTTTAACATCGGGGATGTGATGTATGATGCTGTTCTGTATAACCGTGAGCTAGCGAAGGAAAAATCAAATATCCTTGAGGAAGCTGGATTAACTTCGAAAAATTATCATTTAATTACGATTCACAGAGCAGAAAACACCGATGATCTGCAAAATATGAAAAATATTTTAGAAGCCTTTTCGAAAATTGAAGAGGTTAAGGTGTGGCCAATTCATCCAAGAACGAAACATAAATTGGCTGACTATGGTTTAAATCTCGAAGATGTTACAAACTTAAAAGTCATTGATCCTGTTGGCTATTTAGATATGTTAACTTTAGAAGCTAATGCGAAGAAAATTGTAACCGATTCTGGCGGCGTTCAGAAGGAAGCCTATTTCATGCAAGTACCTTGTGTGACAATCCGTGAGCAAACGGAATGGGTAGAGACCTTAACAGGGGAAGCCAATATCCTTACAGGCACAGATACTGAAAAAATCTTAGCTGCCGTTCAAAAAGAGGTTCATCCTGAATATAAAAAAGTGTTCGGTGATGGTCAGGCTTCAGAAAAAATTGTTGAACTTCTTAACAAAAAGTAGGTGCTGACGAATGTTGGCTTTCACGATATGGGTGATCGTATTAATTGTTTCCATCAAACTATTTTCTAGCGTGTCTGGGAGCCTTTCCTTTACGAAACCCAATTTAAATTCATTAATCTTTTATTACTCCTTGTTTGTTTCCTGTTATATCGGAAGCCTGCTGATTGCTTTAGACATCGATCATTATTATATGATTAACAAGCTTGATCATGATGTTTATCGCTATATCGGCTTCGGAGCGGTATCCTTTGTCATGATTATGCTGCCGCTTACGATGTTTCTTGTCAGCAAGCTGGCTGGGTTTGATGCAAAAAAGGAATTCAATGACTATTTGAAAAAACCAATTGAAGAAACGTTTAATCAAAAAAATGAATTTTACTTGTTATTTCTAGGCCTCTCGATGATTTGTATGCTGGCCGTTGCCTATACGCTTTTAAAGACGAATCAAGTACCGATCATCTCCCTTTTAAAAGGGAATCTTTCGGAATTAGGGTTACAGCGGATTGAAGCAGCAAGGAACTTTGGTGGGAATGTATTAATAAGAAATATTTTCGCGATTGCTTTGACACCGCTTCTATCGTTAATTGCGTATGTATATGCGGTAAAAACAAGGCATTTGAAATGGATCTTTTTATTCTTCGCCCTTTTTGTAAGTGCAATAGTGATTAGCGTATATGACTTATCGAAATCACCGATTATTTTCTACATCATTATGTTTATATTTGTCAGACTGTATGTTGGCAAACTAGTGTTAAAGTGGCAGAAAATAGTAGGCTACACGATTAGTGGAGCAGCAGTCATTGTTGTTATGTATGTCTTTATCCAAGGTGTAAATGATCTGGACAGTTTTCTTAACTATTCATCCGGACCAATCGGACGAATTATTCTTGCTCAAATTTCGCCTACTTTCTTGCATTTGGATCTTTTTGGCCATTCCATCCCATTTCTTAATGGCAGGAGCCTTCCATCCATTATTATCGAAAGGTTTGATATAGAGCAGGTCCGTTCCGCGAGATTGGTGATGGCCAATGCTTTCCCGAATCGGATTGAAGATGGGACTGGCGGAGTGCTGAATACGTTATTTATTGCTGAAGCTTATGCGAATTTCGGATATTTGGGGATTATCCTAGGCACGATTTACGTAGGAGTTCTCGTTCAGCTTATCTATATCATTTTTATCAGACTGCCAAAAAATCCTGTCTTTTTATGCCTGTTTATTTATTTTTCCATTAATATTCCGCGGACATTAGTAGGTGGATTTACGGATTTTCTATTCAATCCCATTTGGATTTTTATCACTTGCTTATTCGCGGGAATTCTATTGTTTATTAGACTTCGTTTGGATTTGTTCGCTTACTTTTCAAAAAGAGGGTCTGTTAAGTCTTAATGTAAAATTCTGGTTGGGCGAACTTGCTTTAAAGTGTAGTTAAAGGACACGGTTTGGCGTTTATCACCTCTTTATGTCCTTTATAACCAAGTTAAAGGACATGCAATGGCGGTTATCCACATTATGTGTCCTTTAAACCTAAGTTAAAGGACATGCAATGGCGGTTATTCACATTATGTGTCCTTTAAACCCAAGTTAAAGGACACGCAATGGCGGTTATTCTCACTTTGTGTCCTTTAAACCCAGTTAAAGGACCACGCTATGGTGATACCCCCATTTTTCCATGGGGTTTATCTAAAGCACACTTGAAAAGCAGGCGACGAACGATAAGGAGAACATATAATGAAATCAGTTTTGCTTTATTATCCTTTTGAAATAGCTGAAAATGCGAATAGCGGTTCCAAGCTTCGACCTAAGGAAATGTATAAGGCGTTTCAGGAATGGGGAGCGAAGGAGAATGTCGAAATTCTGCTTTTGGCAGGAAATTCTTCTGCGCGGGAAACCCTTTTTGAACAATGGAAGGCAGAAGGGAAGCTTGAAAATGTTTGGTTTTGCTATATGGAAAATCAAACGATTCCTTTTTGGCTGACAGATAAAGGGCATATTCCGAAAAAGCCGTTTATTGATAAAAAGGTGATGAGTTATTTAAAGCAGCGTCAAGTCCCTGTTGGCGTTTTCTATCGTGATGTATATTGGAAGTTTGATGAGCTTTATCCGTTAAAAGGTGTTAAAAAGCCGGTTATGCAAACCATTTATCGTATGGAGGAAAGGTTTTACAATAAGTATTGCCAAGTTATTTTCTTGCCTAGCGATGCGATGGGGAAGTATGTTGACATTCAAAGAGAGAAAATATCCCTACCGCCAGGCGGCAAAAAAGTGGACGTAGTGAAGAAGGAAAAGGATACTCAGTTCGCGCAAGGTCTTTATGTCGGCGGTATTAATAATGAAGATTACGGATTATTTTTGCTGCTTGATGCACTAGAAATTGCGAACAAGCAGGAAAAAGTGTCCGAATTGACGATTGTTTGCCGTGAGGATGAATACAAACAATTGCCCGAAGAGAAAAAGGCTCGCCTGCAAGAGATGGATGTAACCATTCAGCATGTAAGCGGCGAAGCATTAAATGATCTTTATCGTGAAATGGATTTTGCCTTTATTCCTAGATATCGGAGCACGTACAATGATTTCGCTGTTCCTGTTAAGCTTGTTGAGTATCTCTCTAATGAACTGCCAGTGATCGCCACATATTGTCAGGCGCAAAGAGAGATAATAGAGTCAGATGGGTACGGAATTATTTGCGAGGATAAGCCCGAGGATATGGCAAGAGCCATTAAAGAGATGGCCCTTAAGGCTACAGGATATCGGGAAAACATTCAAAACACCTTTTTGCAAAAGCATTCATGGACTGCTAGGGTGGAAAAAATTAAGAATGCCTTAGTAAAAGAGTAGTTTCGAGGCGCTGAAGCGCATTTACAGGAGGATTTATGAAAGTATTAATTTTGGCTCCAAGCAGGTCGATACACACGCATAAGTGGGCCTTATTTTATAAAAATAACGGGATAGAGGTTAAGGTTGTTACCTTTGCGGACCATTATTCTGAGGAAAATGCGAAGGAAATTGATACGATTACACTTCCCAAGCTTTTACCGGGGAAGCTATCTTATTTTTCAAGCGTTTTTGCCCTTAAGAAGGTGTTAAAACAATTTAAACCCGATATTTTCCATGCCCATTACGCCTCAAGCTATGGCTTTGTCGGAGCGCTTGCGAATTATAAGCCTTTTTATTTGTCTGTATGGGGAAGAGATGTTTTTCAGTTTCCGCAGCAGGGCAGTTTAAATCGGAAAATGGTTGAATATACTTTGTCGAAAACGGATGTGATTGGTTCTACAAGTCATATCATGGCTAAAGAAACGAATAAGTATACAAACAAAAACATTTTTGTTACGCCATTTGGAGTAGATATGGCGAAGTTTAAGCCTCTGCCAGGCTTAAAATCTGAGGACCATATTACGATTGGAACGGTTAAGGCACTCGAAGATAAATATGGAATTGCGGATTTAATTCATGCCTTTGCAGACATCTATAAGAGTAAAAACAATGCAAGGCTGCTTATTGTAGGGGATGGCCGTCAGAGGGATGAATATATCCAATTAACCCGCGATTTGAAAATCGATGAGGTCACTACTTTTACTGGACGGGTTCCAAATGACAAGGTTCCGGA
Organism: Bacillus sp. JJ1474; assembly: GCF_036965225.1. Lineage (NCBI taxonomy): Bacteria > Bacillati > Bacillota > Bacilli > Caryophanales > Bacillaceae > Bacillus > Bacillus sp. JJ1474. The sequence continues at coordinate 86,372 of NZ_JBALPC010000008.1, forward strand.
ATATATCAATAAAATGGATGTATTTGCCGTCCCTTCAACAGAGGATAGTGAGAGCTTCGGTGTCGCCGCGGTTGAATCGATGGCGTGCGGAGTGCCGGTAGTCGTTTCCAATGTTGGCGGATTGCCTGAAGTCGTTGTTGAAGGCAAGACTGGATACGTTGTACCGAAGGAAAATCCGAAAGAGTTAGCAAAAGCCATCCTTTCTTTAGTTGAAAATAAAGAAAAGAGCAGAGAAATGGGGCTAGCAGGAATAGAGCATGTGAAAGCTCATTATAATTGGGTAGATAATGCCAATGGAATGCTAGACCTATATGAAAAAACCTTGAAAGAGGGGATGAAATCATGATTAAAAAGGCGGTAATTCCTGCTGCAGGGTTGGGGACTAGATTTTTGCCGGCAACAAAAGCACAGCCGAAGGAAATGCTTCCAATCGTTGATAAACCAACGATTCAATATATTATTGAAGAAGCCGTTGAGTCAGGGATTGAGGATATTATTATCGTAACGGGAAGAAGCAAAAGGGCGATTGAGGACCATTTTGATAAATCCGTAGAGCTAGAAATGCTGCTTGAAAGAACAGGCAAGCACGATATGCTCGAAGTTGTTGAGAATATCTCTAATCTCGTTGATATTCATTATGTTCGCCAAAAAGAGCCGCTTGGTCTAGGACATGCTGTGTTATGTGCGAAGAAGTTTATCGGAAACGAGCCTTTTGCGGTATTGCTAGGTGATGATATCGTTGATAGTGAAGTTCCGGCTCTTAAACAAATGATTAATCAGTATAATCAAGTTCAATCCAGTATATTGGGCTGTAATGAGGTACCGCTTTCTGAGGTTAATAAGTATGGAATCGTAAATTACTCAGAAAAATCGGGGGACCTTTATAAGGTAGAAAGTTTGGTTGAGAAGCCAGCGATTGAAGAGGCTCCATCCACACAAGCGATTGTTGGGCGCTATATTTTATCGCCAGCCATTTTTGAATTGCTTGAAGAGGTTGCCCCGGATAAAAAGGGTGAAATCCAGCTTACAGATGCGATTGATCGTTTATTAGGAAAAGAATCGATTTATTCCTATATTCTTCAAGGAAAGCGATACGATGTTGGGGATAAATTTGGTTTCTTACAGGCATCAATTGATTATGCTTTAAAGCGTCCAGATCTTAAAGATAAGCTGGAAGCGTATATTAAACAGTTAAATGTGAACTAATTGGAGATGGGAAAATGAGAGTGATTTATTTATGTCAACATTTTCCCCCTGAAACAGGTGCTCCGCAAATTCGTGTGTATGAAGTAAGTAAAGAGCTAATTAGCAGAGGACATCAGGTGGAAGTGATTACCGCATTTCCTCATCACCCTCACGGAATTATCCCGGAGGAATATCGAGGAAAGTTTTATATGTTTGAAGAGTGGGATGGGATCCCTGTTCATCGTTCTTGGATTTACCCATCTCCAAAGGGAAGTTTTTGGAAGCGGCTTGCTTCTTATTTTTCCTTCACCTTTAGTGCCTTTTATTCCATTATGAAATCCAAGCCAACCGATGTGATCATCTGTAATTCCCCGCCGTTATTTCTTGGGATTACGGGTTACCTCGGTGCGAAAATGAAGCGGGCTAAGTTTGTCTTCAACATTGCGGATATTTGGCCGGAATCAGCGGTGGAGCTTGGCATTTTGAAAAACAAAAGCTTTATCCGGATGGCGGAGATCCTTGAAAGATTCTTGTATAGGAAGTCGTGGAAAATTGCGACAGCTACTGATGGCATTAAGGATTATATGGTTCGAAAGGGCAAGAGTGAAGCAGATGTATTTCTTCTTCCAAATGGAGTAAATACAGATACCTTTTTGCCCCTTCCAAAAGATCATGAACTGCTAGAGAAAATCGGCATTCAGGGAAAAAAGGTATTTATGTACGCAGGAGCTTTGGGTTATGCTCAAGGATTAGATTCCGTATTGGGGGCAGCTCTTATATTAAAGGACAAGCTTCCAGATGTACATTTTCTCTTCGTTGGAGACGGTCAGGAGCGAGAAAAACTGTTGAAAATGAAAGAGGATTTTCAGCTAGATAATGTGACGTTCTACGGTTCTGTTCCTGTCTCGGAAATGCCAAGGATGTTCTCGATTTGTGATTATAGTATAGTTTCGTTGAGAAACATTGAACTGTTTAAAGGAGCAAGGCCATCGAAAATTTTCCCTGCTATTTCTTCAGGGAAACCCGTTTTATACTGCGGGGATGGAGAAAGTGCTGCCATTTTGGATGAATACCATTGTGGTAAGATTGCTCCGCCGGAAAACCCAGAGGGAAATGCGGCTGCCATTGAGGAGCTAATGAAAGTATCTGATGATGAGTATCAAGCCATGAGTGAAAATGGACGCAAGCTTGCGATTGAGCAGTATTCATGGAAGAGCATTGTCGATGATATTCTGGATAATATTGATATAAAGCGAAAAGAAAAAGCCAATTCCTGATTGTGGAATTGGCTTTTTAGCTTATTATCTAGATACCGTTGTCCCCTGGAAGTAATGAGTAAGGATTTGCTCGGCAGTCCAGCCTCTTTCCGCAAAGCCTTTTGCACCGTATTGACTCATGCCGACTCGGTGGCCCCAGCCTTTCCCGTTTAGGGTAACAGTTGTAATGTTTCCTGTTCCTTCGTTCGATACGACGCCGCTCGCCGTTTGAATGGAAACTTTTGAATCCGTCAGAGTGACTTCGCCATTTGCTGTTTGCACTTTTTGCCCTTTCAAATCTCCAATAGCGGTCGTTCCGCTAGAAGTCTGTACAGAAAGATTTTGCGAAGCAGAGCCATTAAGCTGAATGTCGAACCAGTTGGATTGCAATTTATTATACAGCTGTACGTTGTTCAGCGGAAAATAGTTTCGAATAATTGATTCATTTCCCGTTACGGTTTTATCCCCTGCAGAGGTTTTTATTGTAATGCCTCTTACTTCTCCGTTAGCACCTGTTTTTGATAAGGCAATGTCATAGATTTGTGCTGATAGATCTGTGAATCCAAAAGATTTTAGCAGAGTTTCAGCAGGAAATGTTTCAGTCCAGTTGCTGAACGGAGATGATTCATATGGATCATCTACTGAAACTAGATATGGGAAGTGCTCTTGCTTAGAGTTCCAAACATCACCAACATTTGCTGTTCGGCCGCCGCTGGTGGAAAAGAAAAATGTTTGGATCGGCTTGCCATTATATTTAACTAGCATGCCCTCTGTTTCTTTAATAGCCGCATTCGTTCTTGCATCTTCACCAGAATATCCTCGATATACTTGGCTAGCCGCGGTGCTTGTCAGCATCAAGGTGTTGGCAGCATAGCTTCTTGCTGATATCGCTTGAGCCTTTAGTGCTTCCTTATGAAAGGAGGCAGGCATTTCACTCGGGACAACACCCTTTAAATAATCTTCCATATCAAGAATGTTAATTATTTCGACCTTGTTTCCATTTGGTTTAAAAAAGAAGCTGCCTCTATATGTAGTGCCATTGCTAACTCTTACAAGTGATGTGCTTGTGCTGATTTTTTCCTGTAAATTAAAGCCTGTTACAGAGTTAAGGCTAGTCCCATTAAAAGTGACATTTACATTTGAACCTTCCTTTTTAACGGTAAGAACCGTCCCTTGTGGAATTTCTGTAATTTCAGCTGTATCTTTGTTGCTTAATTGATAACTGCCATTTGCGGTCAGCGTAACACTAGTTGCCAGATGTACAGATACATTTACTTCTTTCGGATAATTTACTAGTTCAGATGCTTTTGAGTCTGTTGGAAGATAGACTAGGAGCAATAGTAAACTAGCAATGATAGAAATGAATTTCTTCAACTTATTTCACCTCGCTAAGAGATCCGGATACCCATCCTTTTACTCCAGCAGAAGTTTCAGCATTGTACCAAACTTCTCCTTTTGCGTTAGTAAATGTTGAAATATATTTCAAAGTTGTTCCTTTTTTCAGCGTTTCGATGACGGCATAGCTAGTCGTAGCACCTTTACGCAGATGAACATCTCCAAATGTAACGACCTGTGTCGGACCGCTCGTGCTCGGTTTGGTTACAGAAACCTCATTCGAAAATACCCATCCCTTTACAGTAGCTGAAAGTTCAACACGATACCAAAGGCCTGTTGAGGAAGTAAATTGATCAATGACCTTCAAGGATGTTCCTTGTGTTTTTGTAGCGATGACTTTATAGCTTTTCGTTGCGCCGGAATGAATATTAACCGATGCATTGGCTACATAAACAGTCGATGGAAGTTCTCCGTTTGCCGGTGGCTGAGTCGTAGTTGGTGGTGGCGTTACAGGATTAGAACCTAGTTGAGAAATCTGAGCTTTCAAACTATTAATCTCTTGCTGTTGTGAATTAATCTTATTCTCAAGCTCAGTCATTTTTGTCTTCATTGGATTTAATTGAGAGGTTACCCAATCCACACTGGCTAATACAACATTGCTAGAAGCGTTCATCGCCTGTGGAGTTGCCAATACAGCGCCTGCTCCAATGCTAAGTGTCAATGCTCCAGCAACAATTAATTTTTTAGACCGGTTCATTTATTTTTTGCCCCCTATGTATTTTTTTGTTTTATAAAAAAAAATTTGGGTATTATATAAAAAATACCCAAATTCACTTACATATAGTAGATTAACATAAATTTTTTTGTCGGGAAATAGGATTACTAGATTTTAGAAATTGTTAAAGTATTCCTCTAAACCTTTCGTGATCCCAACGGCCGCTTTTTTGCGGAATGCTGTTGTTTTTAGTAACGCTTCTTCATTTGGGTTAGAAATGAATGCTAGTTCAACAAGAACACTTGGAAGATCATTCATACGGTTTACATAGAATGATTGTTCCTTTACACCTCTATTATACGTATTCATAGAGGAAACCATATTTTTCTGAATTGCGGTTCCTAGCGTTTTACTTCTAGGACCGTTAAAGTTAACGGTTGAATTATAATAGGTCGTTGTTCCTTTAGATGTTGAAGAAAAAGAGTCTCCGTGAATGCTAATGAATGCATCCGCCTGTGAACGATTTGCGATATCGGTTCTTTGTGATAGCTCTAAAAAGATATCTGTACTCCTAGTTAAAGTGACAATCGCTCCATATGCTTCCAGTTCCTCCTTGAGGATTAGAGCAGTGCCTAAATTCACATCTTTTTCTTTTAGCCCAGTCGGACCAACAGCCCCTGCGTCTTTTCCGCCATGCCCGGCATCAATAATAACATGCTTGCCAAGCAGTCCTAATGGGACAATTTTGATGGATAACTTATCGTTATAATCTCTGATTGTAAAAGAGTAGCCTGGCTCAAAAGTGATGATTACAGATTTTTCACTGCCGGACGAAATAGTCTCAACGGATTGAATTCCTGGAATGTTCCCTTTTGGCAGATCAACGTCCGTTAATCCTCCGGAAAGCTTTAGTCGATTGGACGATAAAGTAGAGTAGGAGATTGAATATTTACTAGGCTTCTTCCAGTTTAAGTATTGATGCCCATCCAAACTTGTTACTTCAGGAGAAAGAAGCTTCTTCTCTAATAACTGGAGGGAATCCATATGTGTATCCTGAATCCAGCCTGTATTTCCAGATGAGCTCTTTACTTGAAGCCAATATTGACCAAGTGAATTCGTAAAGTCACCAACAAAAGTTATAGTACTATTCTTTTTTAGAACTTCCTTTACTTTATATTGGGTTGAAGCACCGGAATGTAAAGAAATATTGCTAGCTCCTACAATGAGGATAGCTCCTTTACTTAAGGTAGGCTTAGTTGATACGACCGTTGCATGCACCCAAACTGTTTGATTAGAACTGTTGAGGGCTTTGTACCATAGTTCACCGCTTGTGTCGTATGCCTTGTCTATAGCTGTTAACAAAGTTCCCATTGTCGCTTGATCAATAACAGAATCATTTGTTGATGGGCCGCTTCTTAAATTGGCTACTGCCACACTTACATATAAATCAATATTTAATGATTCAGTTGCACTGATTGTATTAGCTGGAACCCAGCCTAATAATGTTGGGGAAACCTCAACTCTTAACCAAGTAGCTCCGTTTGCATTTGTAAAATGATCAATGACTTTTACCTTTTGGTTCACTGAAAGCTTACCTACAGATGCATAGGAGTCAGTTGCCCCTTTTCTTACATCAATTCCGTTTTGACTGCTGTATACATAGCTGCCAACCTCTGGAAGGGGGTTAGTCTCTGTATCAGGAGGGCTTGGCAGATTGGCAGCGGGCTTAAAGGCATCCTCGTGAATCCAGCCCTTAATAGTCCCTAAGTCTGCACGATACCAGGTTTCTCCAGCGGCATTTTTAAATGTGTCCATTATGGTGATCTTTTGATTTTTATAAACGTATGTAACAATGCTGTAGGATCCAGTGGCACCCTTTCTGACTGCGGCCTTTGATTGAACTGTCTTGCTTTCTATAGCAGGAGGTGCAGGCTTCGAATCGGTCACCGGGGTTAAGTAGCTTTGAATGACCCATCCTTTAATCGAACCAACTTCGATTCGGTACCATAATTCCCCTTTGCTATTTTTAAAGGTATCGATTACTTTTACCTTCGTTCCTTTTGATAGCTTTGTTACTACTTCATAAGAGGTTGTAGCGCCTTTTCTAACATTTACTTGATCTTCTGTAATGGTTGCTTCTTTCCCTGTTTGCAGAGGAGATTGATTAGTAGAATTCTCGGTAAAGCTGCTCGCTAATCCCCATCCTTGTTTGCTGCCTAAATCAACTCGATACCATGTTTCACCAGCTGAGTTGATGAATTCATCAATAACTGTCACACTTTTTCCTATTGGAAGAGATGTAATTAGAGGATAGGCAGTTGTAGCGCCTTTTCTAATCTCAACATTTTGGTCTACGAACATATTAGCCGGAGTATTTAGGTTTTCCGCTTGTACGATGGCAGGAAATAAAGCAGCAGTGGCAAGAACAGAAGAGGCAATGAGTTTTTTCAAATTTCTTCCCTCCGTCGACAAAATTTAATAGATACTACCTTATTCTAGCGAATTTTGTCTAATCTTCCAACCCGTAAAAGCAAATTTAGGCATTTATAATTATGAAAAAAATGTAAGGTGGTAGATTAAGCTAAAAATAGAAATGTTTGATGTTTTCTTTTAGAAGGTGAGGGAGACAAAAACGTTATGGTTGAGTTGTTCAATGTAAGGGTTTAGTGGGGAAGGAGATAAAAGGTAACATAGGGTTGTTCAATGTGAGGGTTTTGAAGGTGAAAGAGTTAAAACGGTAACATTGAATTATTCAATGTAAGGGTTCAGCAGGGGAAGGAGACAAACGGCAAACATAGAATCGTTTCAATCTCAGCATTGGCTGAGCAAAGCACCTCATTTTAGAGAAAAAAAACAAAAAAAAAGCTGCCTCAGCATAGCATCGGCAACTTTTAAATGTCTATTAAATTTGTAATCTGCTAAAAAGTGAAATTAGTATTCTACACCAGTTGATGCCTGTTCAGAAGCACTCGAATCGGATGATTGATTTCCCGTCAGGTTATTGGTAGTCGTGTTGTTGAGCGTGTTATTGAGAATCGTGCTAATTTCTTCGATGGAATCATCTTCTGGGAAAAAGTAAGAGATCCCATTATATTTACCGTCTGTTCCTCTTAAAGCAAGGGTTTGAATTTCTGAACTTTTTAGTTTCGAATAAAGTTTAACAAAACTAGCAAATTGAGATGGAGGGATGTTTGTTTTTACATTCTCTCCAAGATCTCCTAGTATATCATCAATTTTTGTAATTGTACCAAAAGAAGTGCCTTTGTCAATGATCGCTTTTATGACTTCTTTTTGTCTTTCATTACGTCCTTTGTCACCTTCTGGATCCTTTTTTCTCATCCTTACGTAGGCAAGTGCCTCATTTCCATTTAAGTCCATTTGGCCTTCGTAGTAGGTTTTCCATTTTAAACTTCCGGTTAATTGGGCTTTAAATGTAAAAGGAACATTCACCTGTACGCCGCCAAGGGTGTCAACGATATCTTCAAAGCCATCGAAATTTGTCGTGATATAGTAATCAATCGGCACATCCAATAACTGATTAACTGTTTCTATAGTGGACTCTACGCCGCCATAGCTATAGGATTCCGTGATTTTTGTCTGGAAACCGGCTGCTGGAATCATCGTTCTAGTATCCCGAGGAATGCTGAGCATGGAAACCTCTCCTGTTTGCGGACTGACTGTTACTAGCATGATGACATCAGACCTTGAGCCGCCGCCTTGCTCTTCTATCCCTAGTAAAAGAATATTAAAAGCATCCTTCGTAATTTTAACTTCTTCTGTACGATGATTCTTTACTTTATCCCGATCAATTTCTTTATAAATATTCTTACTGGCTAAGTTGGCATGATAAAATACGTTATAAGCAAAATAGGACCCGCCACCTAAAAGAAGGAGCAGGAAAAGGAGGACAGTAATTCGCCAAAAGCGTTTTTTTCTGTTTTTTCGCCTATTTGACCTAGATTTAGACATTCTATCCCTACTTTATTTATTAATATAGTGTTTTTTGAACAAGGAAAAAATGTTGAAACAATAGTTAATTTTACATAAATAATAGGCAATCGTAAATATAATTATTTTCCCACTTCTTCCTCCAAATACACCTTGTCACCTTTCGACATAACACCTTGTCCATTCGTAAGCTCAACCATCCAGTCAATGAAGTTCTCCGTTTGCTCATCTTCGACATACGTTTCAAACTCGACATTATCAAGGTAATGGATATCTTTAATCGTATAAACAGACGAGCGGAGTTCATTTTCTAGCTTGCCAAGCCAGGTGTAATCGACTTTTGTATGCATGACTCTCATTAATTTCCGTTCGACGATACCGGTTGCATCGATGCCTTCAGAGGTGGCTTTTCCATAGGCGCGGATCAGTCCGCCGGCACCAAGCTTAATTCCGCCGAAATAACGGGTAATCACAACGGCTGTATCTTTAAGATGTTTTTTCTTCAATACTTCAAGAATGGGAACTCCGGCTGTGCCGCTTGGCTCTCCGTCATCGTTTGCCTTTTGAATTTGATCATTTTCACCGATCATATAGGCAGAGCAGTTATGGGTAGCATCCCAGTGCTTCTTTTTGATTTGCTGGATAAAGTCCTGGGCTTCTGCCTCAGTCTCCGCTCTTGTCACATAAGCAATAAATCGCGATTTTTGGATGACGATTTCGTTTTCGCCGTATCCTTTAACTGTATAGTAACGGGGCAGCATATAACCGCTCCTTTCTCTTCTTACATTGAATCGCTTTTCTACATTATAATACGAAACGAAAGTTTGAGAACAACCTTGCTTCCTGTTTGTCGTGGCTGATCACAAGTGACTATTCTTAGCAGGGATTCGATTGTTTCGAGGCGCTTCCGCTTTTATCATTATAATTCGACACGAATCTTACATCAATGAATAATGGCAAAAGTTACGCCTTTTCCTAAAATATAATAAATTTGAAAAAAATAGTTTGTTTTGTAATGAAATCTTAATATAGCATTTTTAGTCCCATGGTATAATGACACTATCCTCATAGTGAGAAATTAGGCTAGTACAGATTGTAGGCTGCTTAACGCTAAAACACTTTTGGATCTGGTCACACGTATAGTCATTATACTAGGATATAAGACATAGAGAAAAAACTCAAGTGTGAGGCTTTTTACCGATTTTTTCATGATTTAGTATAATTTAATGGGCGGAATGATAGTATCTCTTATTAAATAAAACTAATATAATGGATATAGGTAATGGGCTTAAAAGAAGGTACCTAGTAATATTATTCATTGTAAACATGCCGTTAGTACTCTTCCGATCGCTGCAAGGCTATAAATACTAAGTTGAGAGGTAATGAGCCTTTGCTAGCCCGCCAAATTGAGTTAGACCCTAGTGAAACTCATGCGATGTTTTGGGCGTCTAATCATTGGAGGAAAATCTTATGAGTAATAAGAAATTTGATACGAAAACACTTGATATGATTTTAGAGCAAATGGTTGAAGCAGTTGGTTCGAGCAAGGACGAAGTGTTTCAAATTGGTGAACAATGCCGCAAGGAGCATTTAACATTATCCGATGAGCTAAAAGAAGTGAAGGTGCTTGTCAAAAAGTCCATTGACGAAGGGGACAAGCTTGAGGCTCAGACTCGTTTTGCCAGAAAGAAGCTTTCCGAGGTTAGCAAGCACTTTAAGGACTATTCTGAGGCTGAGGTTCGGGACGCTTATGAAAAGGCTCACCGCCTGCAAATGGATTATACCATGAATCAGCAGCTCGAAAAGCAGCTCCGGGACAGGCGGGATGATATTGAGAGAAGGCTCGTGGGCTTAAATGATACAATTGAACGTGCCGAGCATTTGATATCGCAAATTTCAGTGGTTATGAATTATTTAATGAGTGATCTGAAACAGGTTGGAGAAATGCTAGAAAACGCCAAGCTGAAACAGGAATTTGGCTTGAAAATTATCGAAGCGCAGGAAGAAGAGCGAAAGCGGCTGTCCCGTGAAATTCACGATGGCCCCGCACAGATGATGGCGAATGTGATGATGCGTTCCGATTTGATTGAACGAGTATATAAGGAGCAAGGGGGTCCTGCAGCAATTGGGGAAATCCGCGATCTTAAGAAAATGGTCCGAAGCGCCCTCTATGAGGTTCGAAGGATTATTTATGATTTGCGCCCGATGGCCCTTGACGATTTAGGTTTAGTCCCAACCCTCAAAAAATACCTAGTGACCATCGAAGAATATCATAAGTCGATTAGAATAGATTTTTCAAATATAAAAGAGGAAAAACGCCTGCCTGGTAAATATGAAGTAGCTCTTTTCCGCCTTATTCAGGAATCCGTGCAAAATGCTTTAAAGCATGCAGAGGCCAATAAGATCACAGTCGGACTGGAAATTGATAAATCGAAGGTAACGGTTGTCATTAAAGATGATGGAAAAGGCTTCGATATTCAAGAAAAGAAGCACAATTCCTTTGGGATTATGGGCATGAGAGAAAGAGTCGAGTTGCTGGAAGGACAGATAGCCATCGATTCAGCAGTTGGAAAAGGGACCATTGTCATCATACAGGTTCCATTACAATTATAACTAATTGTTTTTTACTACATAGGTTTTAAAGAGATTGTGACCTTGTAAAAAATGCAGATCTTATACCCGCAGAATTGGTTCTCTTACTGAGAAGCGGCTTTTGCAAACAAAAAGGCGTTCGTAACAGAATCAACACGCAGGTATTTAAATAGTAATTGTAGAATTATAAGAGGAAAAAAATAGAATTAGACAAATTGGGATTTATTTGGGAGGGAACACAATTGACTACAAAGATTGTCATAATCGATGACCACCAATTGTTTAGAGAAGGTGTAAAGAGAATACTAGATTTTGAAAAATCATTCTCGGTTGTTGCAGAAGGTGATGACGGCTGCGAGGCATTAGCCCTTGTAGAAAAAAATCTGCCAGATGTTGTAATCATGGATATCAATATGCCAACAACAAACGGAGTAGAAGCAACGAGACAGTTAATTGAGAAATATCCAGAATCGAAAGTCATCATTCTATCTATTCACGATGATGAAAATTATGTTTCTCATGCACTTAAAACTGGCGCTAGTGGATATTTATTGAAAGAAATGGATGCGGATGCATTAATCGAGGCTGTAAAGGTTGTTGCAGATGGCGGATCCTACCTGCATCCAAAAGTTACTCATAATTTGGTGAATGAATATCGCCGTCTAGCACTTGAAGAGTCAGGAAAGGGTGGAGGCTACACACAAAGAGTAGAAATTCGCCGCCCGCTTCACTTGTTAACTCGCCGCGAATGCGAAGTCCTTCAGCTGCTTGCTGACGGAAAAAGCAACCGAGGCATCGGTGAAGCTATCTTCATCAGCGAAAAAACGGTTAAAAACCACGTAAGTAATATTCTTCAAAAGATGAATGTAAACGACCGTACTCAAGCCGTTGTCGTAGCGATTAAAAATGGCTGGGTGGAAGTCCGCTAAATTTTGTCGGTGCAGGGCACCATTCATTGGACAGTAATTAAATTGTAAAGAAAAAAACACGTGATGGCTGTTAAAAGCTATGACGTGTTTTTTACTTTATTTTAATAACGCGGCTGCGATCGTTTGAAGTAGTGACATGATTTTGGAACCTCTTTTGCGTGCACATTGAATCATCAGAACGATTTCATCTACTTCCCGTGGAGAGGAAACCTCAAGTAACCAGTCTGCTAATTCATCCCCGCTAATAGAATAGTTCATATTTGGTACCTTGATTGATTTGTGTCGGCCCAGCTCGCTTTTTAATAGATTGAATTTATAATTCTGTAGCATTTTTATTTTAAATTCCCCCGAACAATAAAAAATCTTTTTTCCATCCTTATCTCCCTTTGAAGAAATCGAGGGCACTTTGTTAAGGATATTTATCGCAGATTAATGGGCGATGAGA
>NZ_JBALPC010000008.1:98786-103133 GCF_036965225.1 Bacillus sp. JJ1474
ATAAAAATCGCCAAATTGTATCAAATTTGTTAAAATAATAACATTTTCCCTACAACTATTTACAAAATTTGAGAGTTTATACAAAATAGGAATATGGTTATAGGAGGAATGACTTATGAAAAGTTTAGCGTGTTTGACAGATACAGTCCTTATTAATACGTACCTTAAAGCGATTGATCAAAACCTTGACCCTTCCTTTATCGAAATATTATCTGCAGAATTAGAAAATAGAGGCTTAGAGGTAAAAAGTGATAAGGAGAATACAGATAGCAAAGTTATTTCATAGTATTTTTGAAATATACATATCTAGGCCTTTTTTATCCTTATTTAATGCAATCATAGTTGATTTCCGATAAAATGAATTCTAGATATTAGTAGAAAATAAGGATGGTAACGAAATGATGAAAACGGCCGTTGTCACGGATAGTACAGCCTATATCCCGAAGGAATTGCGGGATTCACTACAAATACATATGATCCCTCTCAGTGTCATCTTCGGAAATGAAAGCTATCAGGAGGAAGTCGAAATTACAGCTTCGGAATTCTTTCAAGAGGTTAGGCAAAAAGAGCTTCCGACAACATCTCAGCCTTCCGTCGGTCAATTTGTAGAGCTTTTCAACCATTTGGCCAAGGAATATGATGCGGTCATCAGCATTCATCTTTCGAGCGGGATTAGCGGCACGTTTCAAGGAGCTGTTTCTGCGGGCGAAATGGCAGAGGGAATTGAGGTTTACCCATTCGATTCAGAAATTAGCTGCATGGTGCAAGGCTTCTATGTCCTGGAGGCAGCAGAAATGGCAGCAGCAGGCAAACCCCCTCAAGAAATCATCGCTCGACTAAAGGAAATGAAGAAATCCATCCGCGCTTATTTTATGGTGGATGATCTCTCGCATTTGCAGCGTGGCGGCCGGCTTTCCAGCGCCCAGGCACTCATTGGCAGCCTGCTCCAAGTCAAACCACTTCTCCATTTTGTAGACAAGAAAATCGTCCCTTTCGAAAAAATTCGCACCCGCAAAAAAGCATTAAAGCGAGTTGTCGACCTATTGGCTGAAGATGTGAAATCCGGTGAGCCCTACCGCGCCGTTATTATTCATGCCAATCGGGAAGAAGAGGCTGTGGAATGGAAGACTGAGCTAGAAGGCCAATTCCCGAATGTAGAATTTATGGTCAGCTACTTCGGCCCAGTCATTGGCACTCATCTCGGCGAAGGGTCGATGGGGCTTGGGTGGGTGAAGAAATAATAGGGTTATGTTTATGGTGAGACTGTCCAGAGAGTTAGCTTTTTGACTTTCTGGATGGGAAAAAAGTATTCTTCGTAACCATTCACTGCATAAGGTTCCCGTTCCGGCGAATATTTACAGTAAACGGTCAACAGACCCGGACTTTGATGCCCGTGATCAGTAAAGAAAGCGAATCACGGTCATCAGACACTGCATCTGGTTCCCGTCCAGTCGGAAAAATGGTGTAAATGGTCATCAAACCCTCACCTGAGGCAGAGGCTAAATGAACTTGCCCTTACTCGGACAAAACTTTTCCAAAACAATATTAAAAAAAGAGGTGTTGCACATGCGATTCGCACTTACTTATGACAAAATAACCCCAGACAAAATCCTTATGTCCCCAGAAAAAACTCATCAAATCTCCTCCATTGAAAGCATTCCTCATCAAGATTTAAATCCAGCCTACCCCTTCTCACAAGAACTCCAGCAGCAATTATCCGGAAAGCAGCTATTACTGGACGATTTAACCGATCCGATACAAAAAATCCAGGAACACTATGAAAATGGGTATCTCATTTATCGAAAGGGAATTATTACAGAAGGCCGCAAAAGTTTCTGCAAGCGCTGCGGCAACAAAGATAAGCATTTTTTCACCTCGTTTCCATGTGCAAGATGTGAGGAAGAATGTCTCTATTGCCGAAAATGCATCATGATGGGAAGAGTGAGCACGTGTACGCCCCTGATCAGTTGGACAGGTCCAGTGTTTCCGTTAAAATGTACAGACCCGCCGCTTTCTTGGGATGGTACATTATCCGATGGACAGCAAATTGCATCAAAACGGGTAGCGGAAGCAGTGCAAGGCGATAAGGAGCTACTCGTTTGGGCCGTATGCGGAGCGGGGAAAACGGAGGTGCTATTCGAGGGAATAAACGCAGCACTCACAGCCGAAAAAAGAGTTTGCCTCGCAACCCCACGAACCGATGTAGTCCTCGAGCTCACTCCGCGTCTGAAAAAAGTGTTTCCTAGTATCGCAGTTGCCTCCATTTACGGCGGCAGCGAGGACCGCCATCTCAATGCGCCGCTCACCATCGCCACCACCCACCAGCTTTTTCGTTTCTACCATGCCTTCGATACCGTTATCCTTGATGAAGTCGATGCCTTTCCCTATTCAGTCGAAGAATCACTCCAATATGCTGTCCGTCAATCACGCAAATCTTCATCCTCGATGATCTACCTAACTGCCACCCCGAATGAAAAATGGCAAAAAGAATGCCGCCAAGGAAAAAGAGAATTTGTCACCATTCCTGCACGTTTTCACCGCCATCCTCTCCCGGTACCGCGTTTTCAATGGTGCGGCAACTGGGAAAAGCGACTCAAAAAAGAGCACCTTCCGCCTAACGTAATCCAGTGGATCAAAAACCGGCTAGATTCCAACAAGCAATGTCTTTTATTTGTCCCTAAGATCGATAAAATGGGAAAAATCCTTCCTCTCATAAGAAAATTCCATCCGAAAATTGAAGCAGTCCATGCCGAGGACCCACAGCGTAAAGAAAAGGTCCAGGCGATGAGAAATAAGGAAATCCCATTGTTGCTCACAACGACTATTTTGGAAAGGGGTGTCACCTTTCCTAATATTGATGTCGCTGTCTTGGGTGCAGAAGACCGGATTTTTACCGAAAGCGCTCTAGTACAAATTGCTGGGCGTGTTGGAAGAAGCTCACTTGCTCCCGGCGGTGATATTGTATTTTTTCATTACGGAAAAACCGAAGCAATGATCCGCGCGAAAAAACAAATCCAAAATATGAATGTAGAAGCAAAAAAGAAAGGATTGATCGATTATTAAGCATTGTCTTGTTTGTTTTGCAGAAATAATCCCTCAAATAGGCTGGACCGCATTATTTTCCAAAGAGGAAGTGGTGACACTGTGTTGGTCTTGCCGCGAAAAGTTTTCCATCATAGTTGGCGAAACATGCCGGACCTGTGATCGTCCGTTAGAGCAAATAGAATCACAATTTAAGCTTCATGACCAATGTCTAGATTGTGTCCGCTGGGAGGAGGATCCGCAATGGGCAGGGACGTTGGAGAAAAACTACTCCATTGTGATGTACAATGATTTTGCCAAAGAAGTCATGGCCCAATATAAATACCGGGGTGACTATGTGCTCGCGCATGTCTTTGCTTCCTTTATGAAAAAAAAGCTTACTGCAATCCCCTTTGACAAGATTGTCCCGATTCCGTTAAGTGCCGAGCGCCTTTATGAACGCGGCTTTAACCAGTCAGAGGCATTAATTCGGGCTTGTGGCCTTGAGCCAAGCAATCTTTTTACCAGAATCCACACCGAAAAACAATCGAAGAAATCCCGCTCCGAACGAATCCATCTAGAGCAAGTCTTTCAAATAAAAGAGCCCATCTTCGATCAAAATATCCTGTTAATCGATGATATTTATACAACAGGCTCCACACTTCGGCATGCAGCCAAATGCTTAAAGGAAGCGGGTGCACTTACAGTTGGCTCCCTTACTTTTGCACGCGGCTAACGAAAATTCGCGAATCCGTCATTTCTTAAAATTAGAACTTTGGCTATAATGGAGGAAATAAGAGACATGTTTAACATGAGGGGGAGAAAGAATGGCAGAGCTTACGAATTGCCCGAACTGCGACAGTATTTTTGTGAAAAATAAATTCCGAGATGTTTGCGATAAATGCTGGAAAGAAGAAGAAAAAGCCTACGAAACCGTCTACCAATTCATGCGCAAACGCGAAAACCGCGCCGCAACGATGAATCAGGTTGTTGAGGCAACAGGAGTCGAGGAAGAATTGATTCTAAAATTTATCAAAGCCGGTAGACTTCAGCTGACCCAGTTTCCGAATCTAGGATACCCTTGTGACAAATGTGGAGCAATTATTCGAACAGGGAAAATCTGTGATAAGTGTACAGAGGAGCTAAGGAAGGATTTGCAAGTACATACATCAGAAGAAGAACGCAGGAAGGAAATAGAACGAAGAGAGAAGCATGCGACTTACTTTGCGGGGGATGAGAAGTTTCGGAAGAGGTAGGTCAGTGTTCTGCAGTGACAGAAAATCGCCTTTTAAAAAATAATGTTAAAAAATAGACACTTTTAACCGA
>NZ_JBALPC010000008.1:103139-109603 GCF_036965225.1 Bacillus sp. JJ1474
AAGTGAGGGATAAACATTGAAAATTAATAATTTTGGATCATCAGGTGTGAATCCATATAAACGCCAAATGAGTAATTTTGATCAGGCATCAAAGTCCATGAATAAAGCTACTGATAAAGTTGAAATTTCAGCGTCTGCAAAGGAAATGCAGCAAGTCTCCCATTTTGCAAATGAACGACAAGCAAAGGTGGACGAATTGAAAATTCAAGTAGAGAACGGAACTTATAGAGTCAACCCAAAAGAAGTAGCGAAGAGCATTATCGATTTTTATAAGAAATAAGTAGGAGGGAACCTTTCATGTCCGCCGAAGCCTTATCAGCATCTATAGAAAAATTGCTCAAGCTCCATAAAAGCCTTTACGAGCTTGCAGTCAAAAAAACAGACATCATTAAAACCGGGGACATGGAAGCCCTCGATCTTATGCTTAAGGATGAGCAAACGCATATTGCGGCGATTGAGCAAACGGAAAAAGAGCGTCAAAAGGCAGCTAGGGCAATGGTTCCTCATGTTGAACAGCCGACAGTTTCAGATTGTCTTGAGAGCTTTGAAGCTGTAGAACAAGACAGGCTTTCAAAGATGGTAAATGAGCTTTCTTTAATAGTACATAGCTTAAAGGAGAAAAATTATTTAAATCAGCAGCTTATCCATCAATCACTTCAATTTGTTCATTTTTCGATGGGCTTGCTTCGACCTCAGCCAACAAATATAAACTATGGGCCGCCCTCGAAAAATCAAAAGCCTTCTGAACATCAATCCTCAAGTGTGTTTAACTCGGAAGCTTAATAGAACGGAGGAACAAGAATATGCGTCCAACCTTTATGGGCCTAGAAACTGCTCGCCGCGGTATGTTTACCCAACAAAGTGCTTTATATACCACGGGTCATAATATTTCAAATGCAAATACGCCGGGGTATTCGCGGCAACGGGTTAATTTTCAGCAAACTTCTCCTTATCCTGCTAATGGTCTTAACCGCCCCTATCTACCTGGTCAAATGGGGACAGGTGTAGAGGCAGGAAGCATTCAGAGAATCCGGGATAGCTTTATTGATGCTAGATTTAGAAGTGAGAACAATAAATTAGGTTATTACGGATCAAAGTCTGATGCGTTGACTAGGATGGAAAATGTAATGAACGAGCCTACTTCCGAGGGGCTATCAGCGGCAATGGATAATTTTTGGAATTCATTGCAAACATTAGGTACAAATCCTAATGAGAGCGGAGCTAGAGAAAGTGTATTAGCACAAGGGCATGCACTTGCTGACACCTTTAATTATCTGTCTGCCTCTCTAAATTCCATTCGCGAGGATTTGAAGCAGAGTATTAAAGTAAACGTTGAAAAAATAAATACACTAGCTTCTCAGATTAATAATATCAATAAACAAATTAATCAGGTAGAGCCTCACGGGGATCTGCCGAATGATCTGTACGATGAAAGAGATCGTCTTGTTGATGAACTTTCACAATTAGTAGATATTAAGGTGACAACTCAGCCTAGCGGAGGATTGCCATCACCTATTGCAGAGGGAACTTACAAAATAGAAATTTTAAATCCTATAGGGAAGAGCTTAGGAACACTTGTAGATAAAAATACAATAAACGGTGATCCAAACAAATTATCTTACAAAGCTGATAATGACGGTTACATCGAATCTTTATCGATTGGTTCTGGTTCACCAATTGAAGTAGAAAATTTTGCAAAAGGCTCTCTTAAAGCCGATATCGAGGCATTCGGATATGTAAATCAAACAGGAAACCAGGTTGGACGGTATCCTGATATGATAGACCAGCTTGATAAATTGGCTTTTACATTATTGAAAGAATTTAATCATATCCATAAAAACGGAATTGATTTAGACGGCAATAACGGCAAAGACTTTTTTAATGATGTCACTGATTATAAGGGTGCAGCAAGTAAAATTTCAGTGGCAATTAACAATCCGAATGAAATTGCTGCTTCAGTGAACGGCAAAGGAAATGGAGATAATGGATATAAGCTAGCAGATGTCTTAAGAAAGGATCTTTCTGCATTTGAAGCACAGGTATTTGATCCCTCTACAGGAAACCCAATTGACCTAAAGGATTATACACAAGTTAATTTAAAGATGAGCGGAAATATTAAATCCTTCTACGGCGGGCTAATTTCTTCACTTGGTGTTGAGACGAGAGAGGCGAACGTATTATCAAAAAATACATTAGTATTATTGGATACTGTTGATTATCAACGGCAATCAGTATCAGGGGTGTCGCTGGATGAAGAAATGTCAAATTTAATTAAATTTCAGCATGCCTATAATGCCTCAGCAAGAAATATTACAGTAATCGATGAAATGCTTGATAAAATTATTAATGGCATGGGCGTAGTCGGAAGGTAGGGGAACAAAATGCGTGTAACACAATCGATGCTTACCAATAATATGTTACGTAATTTAAGTGGTAGCTACCAAAAATTGGGCAAATATCAGGAACAGCTTAGTTCACAAAAGAAAATTTCTAGACCATCCGATGATCCGGTTGTTGTTTTTAAAGGGATTTCTTACAGGACAAGTGTTAATGATGTTTCACAATATAAAAGAAATATGTCTGAAGTGAATGTATGGCTGGAAAATACTGAAGATGCACTTGATAAGGCTGGGTCATCTATCCACCGAATTAGTGAATTAGTAAATCAAGCAAATACAGGTACCGTAACGGATTCAGATCGAAAAAAAATAGAAAATGAAATTGAAGAAATTAAAAAGCAACTTGTTTCAATAGCGAATACAAAGTTGTCTGGTAAGTATATTTTTAATGGTTCGGATATTTATAATGCACCAGTATCATTTGATGCAGCAAATAAAATACAAACCAATTACAATACAGATGCCATTAATATTGAAGTTTCTGGAGGAATCAAGCTTCAAGTCAATTATTTAGGAGCGAATGTATTTGGTACAGAAACAAGCGGGATGCTAAAGGATCTGGAAGATCTGCAAGATGCAATGAAAAACGGAAATGACCCAGATTTAAGCAATTTTATTGAAAACTTTCAAAATCATTTAAATACGGTTACTTCAGCAAGATCTAGTATTGGTGCTTCCATGAATCGTGTAGAGATGATTCAAGATCGCTTAGATTCTCAAGAAATTATTGCTACTAAAACAATGTCGGAAAATGAAGACATCGATGTAGAAAAAGTCATATTAGACTTACAAACACAGGAAAGTATTCATAGAATGGCACTAAGTGTCGGTTCTAGAATCATCCAGCCAACATTAGTTGACTTTTTAAGGTAAGAATAAAGCTATCTGTTTAGATAGCTTTTCTTTATAGGAGATAATATTATGCAAATTCCACAAATTCGCATTGAATCACAAGTCGGAAAAATTGGGTTAGATATCACTAAACCCAATCAAAATATTGAGCAGCCACAAGCTGATTTAAGCATTGAACAGCCTCCAGCCGAAATGATAATCAATCGCCAGCCCAGTAGATTAACGATTGATCAAACACTAGCACGAGAAAACCTGGATTTAAAGTCTGTTTTTAAAAGAGGAGATGAAAATGCTCAGCTAGGTTATCAGGCTTTTATGAATTATGTTAGCAAAACAGTTCAAGAAGGAGCTGAGCTAATGATGATTGAAAATGGAGGAAATCCAATTGTGAATCATGCAAATCGTGCGTTGGATCATGATATTGTATTTAATACCGGGAATACTCCTTCACAAAACAGTGTTAAAGTAGAATATACACCTTCAAAAGTAGATATAGAATGGAAGCGAAATAAACCAAATATTCAAGTGCAAATTAATCGTCCAATTCATGAGTACATTCCGGGTCGTGTCGATATTTATATGGAACAAACTCCTTCCTTGAAAATAGATTTTAAATTATAAAGGCTGTGTGGTGATAAAAATGAAAATTAATACAAGATACCACGAAGAAATCGAAGTGAACGAAGAGGAAAAGATTTTTTTTAGTAGTGGAATTCCTGGTTTTCCAAATGAAAAGGAATTTGTGATCCTTCCGCTTGGATCTGACTCGCCATTGAGCATCCTTCAATCCGTAAACAATGAGGAACTAGGATTTGTTGTTGCTGAACCTTTTTCTTTCTATAAAGAATATGAATTTGTTCTTGAAAAATCAGTTGAAAATCAACTAAATATTCAGGACGAGAAAGATATCCAAGTCTATTCAATTATTACATTAGGAGAATCCCTTTCAACCTCTACGATCAATCTACAAGCTCCAGTCATTATTAACAGAAAAATAAAAAAAGCGAAACAAGCCATACTAAATACCGAAACTTATCATACAAAGCATCTATTAGTAAATAACAACAAACAAAAGGGTCAGGAGGGATAATCATGTTAGTTCTCACAAGGAAAAAGAACGAAAGTGTTATCCTGAATGAAAATATCGAAATTACCATTTTAGAAATAGATGGAGAGCAGATAAAGCTCGGTATTAAAGCACCAAAGGATGTTGAAATCCTTCGCAAAGAAATAATCGTCAAAACCGAACTAGAAAATATCAATGCATTAAAAGGAAATTTCGACCTAAAAAAAATATTAGAAGAAAATACTAAATAAATGTAAAACTTACGAGAATTGTGTCGATATAATAGATAGTCACATAGGAATTTAGTCGGCCGACAATTACTATGTCAAACTAACCACATGGATGTGGGAACTTTCAAACTCAAGGAGGAAAATTAAAATGAGAATTAACCACAATATCTCAGCGATGAACACTCATCGTCAATTAACTTACAACAACAATGCTTCAGCTAAATCTATGGAAAAATTATCTTCAGGATACCGAATCAACCGTGCAGCTGACGATGCAGCAGGTCTTGCAATCTCTGAAAAAATGCGTAACCAAATCCGTGGGTTAGACCAAGCATCTGCTAACTCTCAAGATGCAATCTCTTTAATCCAAACTGCTGAAGGTGCATTAAACGAAACACATGCAATGCTTCAACGTATGGCTGAGTTAACTACAAAAGCAGCGAACGAAACATTAACAACTTCAGATACTGATAAAATTCAAGAAGAGGTTACTCAACTAACACAGCAAATTGATAGTATTGCTAATCAAACGAAGTTTAATACTAAGAGCATCTTAAATTCATCATCTTCTTTAACATTCCAAGTTGGTGCAAATAGTGGTGAGACAATTTCGTTAAAATTAGTAGATGCTACTTCAAGTACAATTGGAGTTTCTACAACTCAATTAACTAATTTAAATTCAGGTGTAACAAGTACAACTGACGGTACGCTTAATACTGCTGCAAAAGGAAACTTAGATAAAATTCAAACAGCTATTAACACTATTTCTCAAAACCGTTCTAACCTTGGTGCTGTTCAAAACCGCTTAGAGCACACTATTAACAACCTTGGAACAACTTCTGAAAACCTTCAAGCTGCTGAGTCTCGTATCCGTGACGTAGACATGGCGAAAGAAATGATGGCTATGACTAAGAACAACATTCTTACTCAAGCTGCTCAGGCTATGCTTGCACAAGCTAACCAACAGCCACAAGGAGTTCTACAACTTCTTCGTTAATAATTAATTATTTAAAGAGATCTTAGACTTTTTCTAGGGTCTCTTTTTTGTTTATATTGAAAATTATTGAGTGCTTAATATTATTATGAAAAAGTCGATATTAGAAATGAAGCATTAGAAACAAAAGGGTGGCTAACATGGGTAAAAACACTATATCACTTTGCATGATTGTAAAAAACGAGGAAACGTACCTTAGAAGATGTCTTGAAAGTGTTAAAAATCAAGTGGATGAGATCATAATTGTTGATACTGGCTCAACGGATTCAACTATAGGCATTGCAGAAGAATTTGAGACCAGTATTTTTACTTATGAATGGGATAAAGATTTTGCCGCTGCAAGAAACTTTTCTTTAGAGAAGGCAAAATCTGATTATATTTTAGTCCTAGATGCAGATGAATATTTAGATGAAGATACTAATCTTCAAATGGTAATCAATGAGAAGAAAGATTTCTATATTATTAATTTAAAGAATTATATGGATGGCGGTTACATAACAATACACCAAGCTATAAGGCTGTTTAAAAATAAGATGAACCTTAAATACTATGGTAAAATTCATGAGCATTTGAATATTCATGATTTTAATAATTTGACTAATGATTTTGCTGGTTTTGTTATTCATCACGATGGATATAAAAAAGAAACATATAGTAAAAAGAAAAAGTTCGATCGGAATTTGAGAATTCTTGAAAAAGAGGTGGAAAATAATCCCACAGGATATAATTTGTTCAATTTAGGTATTCAATACAAAGTAGGTGGGGATTATAAAAAAGCGCTCGAACAATTTAAAAAATCTTATCCTTTAAGTAAAAATCAAATTTATTTAACCTACCTTCTTTATTCAATGGGAGATTGTTTGTTTCAGTTGGAGAGATATAGAGAGGGTCTTAATTTAATTAAAGATTCAATGGAAATATTC
>NZ_JBALPC010000009.1:0-50500 GCF_036965225.1 Bacillus sp. JJ1474
CGCCACGTCCTGTGGCAACGTCTGTGTGACCCACATCCTGTGGGCCGCAACTAACAATCAGTGGGATAATGCCCCCACTGATTGAAGTTTCACTTTATCCTTTGAGCTTTGAAAATGCAATTTCTGCTGCTTGGAGTGTTTTTTCGATATCTTCATCACTATGTTCAGTGGATAAGAAGAGACCTTCAAATTGGGAAGGAGGAAGGAATACTCCTTGATTAGCCATTTCCCGATAATAGGATGCAAAATAATCCAGGTTCGAGGATTTGGCTTTATCGTAGTTAATGACATCTTCATTTGTAAAGAAGAAACCAATCATCGAGCCAGCACGATTGAAAGTATGAGGGATTTCATATTTTTCTGCTGCAGCTTTTATACCAGCTTCTAATAAATCCCCTTTACGCTGGAATTCTTTATATGAATCTGGAGTAAGCTGACTCAATGTTTCATAGCCAGCCGTCATGGCTAATGGATTTCCAGACAAGGTTCCTGCCTGATAAATAGGACCGCTTGGTGCAATTTGCTCCATAATTTCAGCCTTTCCGCCATATGCGCCAACAGGAAGTCCCCCGCCGATTACTTTGCCTAAACAAGTGATATCTGGAGTAACATTGTAATAGCCTTGAGCACAATTGTAATCAACACGGAAGCCTGTCATAACCTCGTCAAAGATTAAAAGTGCGCCATATTGAGATGTAATTTCTCTTAAACCCTCTAGGAAGCCAGGAAGAGGCGGAACAACTCCCATGTTCCCAGCTACAGGCTCGGCGATAATACAGGCAATATCTTCTCCAAATTGTTCAAAAGCGTATTTAACACTTTCTAAATCGTTATAAGGAACAGTAATCGTATTTTTGGCTACACTTTCTGGTACACCTGGGCTATCTGGAAGTCCAAGTGTAGCGACTCCAGATCCTGCTTTAATAAGCAAGGAATCGCCATGTCCGTGATAGCAGCCTTCAAATTTCAAAATTTTGTTTCGGCCCGTATAGCCTCGTGCGAGCCTTAAAGCACTCATTGTTGCTTCTGTACCAGAGGAGACCATACGTACGACTTCAATAGAAGGTACTCTCTCCTGAACAAGCTTGGCCAGATCATTTTCTTGAACGGTTGGTGCACCGAAGCTAGTTCCCATTTCAGCTACCTTCTTTATTGCCTCAACAACACGATCATTCGAATGCCCTAGAATTAAAGGCCCCCATGATAAAACATAGTCAATATATTCATTGCCATCGATATCATAAATTTTGGAACCCTTTCCTCTTTCCATAAAAATCGGATCCATTTTAACTGATTTGAAGGCACGCACAGGTGAGTTAACCCCACCAGGCATCAATCTGCTTGCTTCTTTAAAAGCTTGAATAGATTTTTCGTAAGAGCGCATTTAATCCCTCTTCTCGTTTTAATGTTTTTCTAAAGACGGTTTAAGTATAACTTTTAAGGCTGAAGGGTGTTTTAAAGTCCCTTTAATTACCTTCTGAACTATTTTTCAATGCTGAAAGGCGTTATTAAATCCCTTTAACTACCTTCTGACCTGTTTTCTGGCACTGAAGGGGGTTATAAAGCCTCTTTAACTACCTTCAGATCTGTTTTCTGGCACTGAAGGGCGTTATAAAGCCTCTTTAACTACCTTCAGAACGTTTTCTGGCACTGAAAGACGTTATAAAGTCACTTTAACTACCATCTGAACTGATTTTCAGTGCTGAAGGGCGTTTAAAAGCACTTTTAACGACCTTCTAACCTATTTTCCTGCACTCAAGGGTGTTTAAAAGCACTTTTAACGCCCTTCTGACCTGTTTTCCTGCACTAAATGGCGTTTAAAAGCCCTCTTAACGCCCTTCTGACCTTTTTCCTGCACTGAAGGGCTTTATTAAGCCAGCTCATCAGGTTTTACAACTACTGGTTCCGCAGCCATCTAGCCGCGTCTTTAGCGTGATACGTAATAATTAAATCACAGCCGGCACGCTTCATTCCAACTAGCATTTCCATGACAATTCGCTCTTCATCAATCCAGCCATTTTGTGAGGCTGCTTTCACCATGGAATATTCCCCGCTCACATTATAAATAACGAGTGGAAGATTAATATTATTTTTCACATCTCGGACGATATCGAGATACGGCATTCCAGGCTTCACAATGATAAAATCGGCGCCTTCCATTAAATCAGATTCTGCTTCACGTAAAGCTTCCATACGGTTTGCCGGATCCATTTGGTAAGCTTTACGATCGCCAAACTGAGGTGTACTGTCAGCTGCATCACGGAACGGACCATAGAAGGCTGAAGCATATTTAACGGCATAAGACATAATAGGTATATTTTCAAAGCCAGCTTCATCCAAGCCTGCACGAATTGCAGCGACAAATCCATCCATCATATTAGATGGAGCAATTATATCGGCACCTGCTTTTGCCTGACTGACAGCCGTTTGTACTAATAGGTCAAGTGAAGGATCATTTAATACTTGTCCATTCTCAATCACACCGCAATGCCCATGGCTTGTGTACTCACAAAGACAAGTATCGGCAATAACAATGACATCCGGGAACTTATCCTTAATAAATCTAGTGGCTTCTTGAACAATCCCATGATCATGATACGCTTGGTTGCCGCATTCATCTTTTTCAATGGGAATCCCGAAAAGGAGGACGGATTTAATTCCTAATGATACAACCTCATTCATTTCTTCTTCAAGATGATCTAATGATAAATTATAAATTCCAGGCATAGAGGAAATTTCTCTTTTAATATCCTGTCCTTCAGCAACAAAAATCGGATAAATTAAATCATCAGTACTTAAATGGTTTTCACGGACTAAAGCTCTCATGTTTGGACTTTGGCGAAGTCTTCTATGTCTCGTAAATTGGATATCCATTAGGCTCACTCCTATTTTTGAAAAATTACTTTTTCATATTTAAATATTCAATAATACTTTCTAGCATATGATCAGTTGTATAGATTGCCGGCTCACAGTGGACATTTAGTCCGTATGATATAATTCTATCCTTTGTAATCGGGCCAATACAGCTAATTATACTATTTTCTAGCCGATGAAAAAGCTGGCTTTCCTTCATCACTCTCATAAAATGATCAACAGTTGAGGGACTTGTAAAGGCAAGGATATCTATTATTCCGTCCGAAAATGCCTCTACTATTTTCACTCTGCTTTCATCAGGAAAGAAAGTGTCATACATGATAATCTCGTCAACATTTGCGCCCTTTTCCGTTAAGGCCGTATAAATAATATTTCTAGCAAGTTTCCCTTTAGGGATTAAAATGTTCATCCCCGCCTTCACAAGCGGCAAGAAATCCTTAACAAACCCTTCCGCAACATACTCCCTTGGGATAAAATCCACCTTTATTCCCGCGTGCAGCAGGCAGGCTTCTGTTTTTTTTCCAATGGCTGCGATTTTGGGCAACTTCATTTTTTCAGGAGAGTCGATAAAAGAAAGAAAGGTCTCAACCGTGACATTGCTCGTAAAAACAATCCAATCATACGTATGTAACTGATGAAGAATCTTCATAATCTCATCAGAAATATCTACAGGCTTAAAGGCGATAAGAGGGATTTCAACAGGAATTCCTCCATAACCTTTAACTAAACTTGAAAAGGTTTTCGCCTGCTCCTTCCCTCTAGGAACGAGAACCGACATTCCCTTAAAAGGAAGGGCTATGCCCTCGCCTCCACCGGTCATTCGCGATCCAGCTCCTCTTTCACCTGATCGATTAAATCTTTAGCTCCCTGATTAATTAAGAGATTAGCCGCTTCAACTCCGACCTCCTCAGGGTCTAAGCCTTTCACTTGTTCTGTATAGATCACTTTTCCATCAGGAGAGCCGACTAGGCAGGTTAGCACAATTTCTTCTCCATTAAGCTCTGCAAAGCCAGCGATTGGCACCTGGCAGCCTCCCTCCATTTTGTGAAGGAATGCTCTCTCTGCTCGAACGGTTGCATCTGTTTTCTTGCATGTAAATTTATCTAATAAACCGCGAAGTTCTTCATCATCACTGCGGCATTCGATAGAAAGTGCCCCTTGCCCAATAGCAGGCAAACAAATATCTGGGTCTAACAATTCTGTCACGACATCACTTGCCCAACCTAGTCTCTTTAAACCCGCGGCAGCGAGAATAATCGCATCGTATTCATCTGTTTCTAGCTTGGCAAGTCTAGTATCAATATTTCCTCTAATCCATTTAATTTCTAAATCCGGACGGCGTGCAAGAAGCTGTGCCCCTCTGCGTAAACTGCTCGTTCCAATTACAGCCCCAGGTTTAAGATCTGAGAAACGTACATGGTCTTTTGAAATAAGCGCATCCCGGTGATCTTCTCTTTCAGGAATACTGCCGATTATTAGCCCTTCAGGCAGAACTGCCGGCATATCCTTCATACTGTGGACAGCCATATCAATTTCTTTATCCAGCATGGCCTGCTCGATTTCTTTCACAAACAAGCCCTTACCGCCGACCTTAGAAAGCGTCACATCTAATATGCGGTCGCCTTTTGTAACAATTTCCTTCACTTCGAAATCAAAGGATGGATCAATCGCCTTCAATTGATCGATTACCCAATTTGTTTGTGTTAATGCAAGTTTACTTCTGCGAGATCCTACGATAATTTTTCTCATGACAGCCTCCTAATTTACGAATACCAGAAATGGAAAGATGATAATGAACCGAATAGAAAGAAGTTAATTAAGACAATTAGAAAGGATGCAATATTCCATAATGCTAATTGCTTCCCGGCAAGCCCTTTGCCTACTTTTAAATAAAGATAAATACTGTATGCAGCGATAACTACAAAAGAACCGACCACTTTAGAATCGTACCAAATCATATCTGGTACCTTAATATAGGCCCACTGAATACCCAGGATTAAGCTTATCATCAACATGGGAACTCCAATTACATTTAATACATATGAGGTTTTGTCCAGCTTCGATAAATCTGCAACCCTTAATAGCCTTGGGCCCCATTTCTTTCTTTTCAACAGATCATACTGAATTAAATATAATACGGAAAATACAAAAGACAAGGAAAATGCCCCATATGACAAAATCGCAACAGTAATGTGTATAAATAGTAATTCAGAAATGAGCTTTTGAGCCATCACATTTGATTCATACTGAATAGGGGCAAATGTGTGAATGGCCATAATGATAAATCCAATTACATTTGTAAAAAAGACTATAAAGTCTACCCTAAGAAAACGGTTTAATGCTAATGACAAAGTAATGAGCACCCAGGCATAAAAATATAATCCTTCAAAAATTGTCAGTACGGGAAATCTGCCTGTTTTCATCATATATAAAAAGAGAAAGACCGTTTGCAAAAGCCAAACAAATGCAAGTAACCAGAAGGCAATTCGGTTTGCCTTCCGGTTATGATGTAAGAAATCAATAAAGTATAATAAGACACTCAAGGCATACAGAACGACAGTAGCTTCATGCAGCCGTGTCATATAAATATCGATCATACTCAAGTACTCCTACGATTGAAAGGAAGCCTGTGACATATGAGCGATAGAGTTTTGTGGTTCGGCTGTTTGTGTCATTTTCCGCTCAGAAACAAGTTCTTCTATATTGAAAATTTTCATAAATAAATCTAATGCCTTTTCAGCATCCTTACCTCCGGCCATTTCCTTCGCCTGTAAAATAGGATCCTTTAACAGCTGATTAATAATACTCTTTGTATGTTTATTCAGTACCTTTTTATCACGATCACTTAAATTCGGCATCTTTCTTTCAATACTTTCCATTGTTTCAGCCTGAATCGCTAATGCCTTTTCCCTTAAAGCAGAGATAACGGGAACGACACCAAGCAAATTCAGCCATTGTTTAAATTCAATAATTTCCTGCTCAATCATGAGCTGAATGGTTTCTGCTGCCTTCTTACGTTCCTGCAGATTTGCTTCAACAATTCCTTCAAGGTCATCTATATCATATAAGAAGACAGTATCTAATTCAGCGAGGGCAGGGTCCAAATCACGTGGCACAGCGATGTCTACCATGAATAATGGTTTTCCTTTTCGTAATTTTTCAACAGCTGTCATCATTTCCTTCGTGACAACGAATCCCTTTGCTCCAGTAGAACTAATAAGAATGTCCGCTTCAATTAAAGAGCATTGGAGCTCTTGAAGAGATTTCGCCTTGCCAGCATAACGGACTGCTATATCCTGCGCTTTTTCAAATGTACGATTGATAACGGTTACCTTGCTTGCACCGTTTGCATGCAGATTTTGGATAGCAAGCTCGCCCATTTTACCGGCTCCCAAAATAAGCACATGCTTATTCTCTAAAGAACCAAATATCTTTTTTGCCAACTCTACAGCAGCATAGCTAACTGAAACGGCATTAGCTCCGATTTCTGTTTCAGAATGAGCCCGTTTAGCTAACGTAACAGCTTGTTTAAATAATTGATTAAATACAGTTCCAATCGTATGATCATCCTGTGCCTGCAGAAAGCTTGTCCGAACCTGTCCTAAAATTTGGGTCTCTCCAAGAATCATGGAATTCAGCCCACAGGAGACATTGAATAAATGCTCGATAGCCCCTTCCTGCTCATAAATAAACAAATAAGGAGAAAATTCTTCTTTCTCTATCTTAAACCACTCTGATAAAAATTCTTTAATATAGTAACGGCCTGTGTGAATCTGATCAACAACCGCATAGATTTCAGTCCGATTACAAGTAGACACAATCACATTC
Source organism: Bacillus sp. JJ1474 (assembly GCF_036965225.1). Classification (NCBI taxonomy): domain Bacteria; kingdom Bacillati; phylum Bacillota; class Bacilli; order Caryophanales; family Bacillaceae; genus Bacillus; species Bacillus sp. JJ1474. The sequence continues at coordinate 6,703 of NZ_JBALPC010000009.1, forward strand.
TCAAGGATGCTTTTTTTATCCTTTAACGTTTTCATAGCATCTGGTAATTGAGAAGGGTTAAACGTCAATCTTTCCCGAATTTCAACAGGGGCCGTTTTATAATTTAGACCAACAACTACTATATGCATTTAAATTGACACCCCCAAATTAATTGCACAATAACTATTCTAATTGTAGCACTTATTTCCTTCATATTTATGCGAAAATGTGAACAGATCTTGAACTCCTATGGTAAAATATTCATTGAATTCAAATAGATCGTACACAAATTATGTTTATTTATTTTTTCGACAAAATACTCCCTTATGTACATTATCAAAAATTGGATATAGATTCAAGTGAACCTTATTGGAAGGGTGTAAATATGAAAAATCAGAGAATATTTCCTGGTATTATCCTAATTGGCTTTGGAGCATACTTCTTTCTTCAACAATCAAATATCACTTTTTTTCAGCCTTTTTTTACATGGCCTAGCCTTTTAATCATCATTGGGATCGCATTTTTATTTCAAGGCTATGGAGCGAAGGATTATCATGCCATCTTACCAGGTGTCATCCTGACAGGGTTTGGCTTGCATTTCCATGTCGTGAATCGTCTTGAAATTTGGCCGGATCATATCGGAACATTCATTTTAATTATTGCTTTAGGCTTTTTACTTCAGCACCAAAAAACTAGAACCGGGTTATTTCAAGGAATTTTATTTTTAGTTCTTGCTTCCTTGCTCCTATTTTACGACCGGATTATTCTATGGTTTGGTTTATTGGAAAACGGAGTTACAACCGCCTGGAAGTTTTGGCCAGCCATCTTTATTCTAGCGGGTATTTACTTTCTGTTTTTTAAAAAGAAATAGGAGGACAAGGTTATTATTCCCTGTCCTCCGTGTTTATAAAACCGAATCTAAGAAGTGTTTTGTACGGGTTTCCTTTGGATGAGAGAATAAGTCCTTCGGATGACCAACTTCGACAATACGGCCTTCATGCATATAGACGACCCAATCAGCAACCTCTCTAGCAAAGCCCATTTCGTGTGTGACGACCACCATTGTCATTCCCTCTTCAGCCAGCTCCTTCATTGTGGCAAGCACCTCGCCAACAAGCTCAGGATCTAAGGCAGATGTAGGCTCATCAAATAGCATGATTTCAGGTTTCATAGCTAATGCCCTTGCTATGGCTACCCGCTGCTTTTGTCCGCCAGACAGCTTGGATGGGTACACATTTTCCTTATCTGAAAGACCTACTTTTTTCAATAATGCCTTTCCTTCGGCCGTAGCTTGCTCTTTAGATAGCTTTTTTACATAAATGGGAGCCTCAATAACGTTTTCAAGTACTGTTTTATGCGGGAATAAATTAAAATGCTGAAATACCATCCCAACTCGTGCTCGGACCTTATTGAGATCATGTGTTTCTTTTTCAATTTGTTCGCCGTTAATTACGACTAACCCACTATCCTTAAATTCCAAAAAATTGATGCATCGAAGAAGTGTGCTTTTCCCTGAGCCGCTCGCGCCTATTAAACAAACCACTTCACTTTGCTTAACCGTCATATTAATATCCTTTAATACGTGCAAATCTCCAAATGATTTATTTAGCATGTCAACTTTTATCATGACCGTACCGCTCATATTATAACTCCTTTCTTAATCGCTGCTAGCCATTCTTTTTTCGATTAACCTGACAATAATGGAGAAGAATAGAACTAATACTAAGTAGTAAACAGCTACAATGAGTAAATAGCTCATATAGTCGTATTTAATTGAGCCTTGAGTAGTAGCTACATTAAATAGCTCGTACATTCCAATAAATGATGCAAGTGAGGAATCCTTTAGGGCAATAATAAATTGATTTCCTAGGGGCGGAAGTGCCCTGCGAATGGCTTGTGGAAGAATAATCCTTCTCATCGCTAAGGAAACCGTCATACCAAGAGAACGTCCTGCCTCCATTTGTCCATGATCGACTGACTGGATCGCCCCTCGGAAAATTTCAGCAATATAAGCACCGTTATGAAAGGCTAGTCCAAGAACAACAGCCCAGAAGTCTGGCATATTGATAGAGGTTAAACCAAAGTAGAAAATAAAGATTTGCACAACGAGCGGCGTTCCCCGTACGAGAAATATATAAGCATCCGCCACTAATTCTAATACCTTCACCTTTGAAATTTTTAAAAAGGCAAAAAAAAGGCCGATAAATATTGCGATAAAAATGGAAATAATCGTGAGTTGGAAGGTAAGTACCATTCCTTTTAAGAAAATGGGGTATGTTGCCATGAATTTTGTGAATAAATCCATAGGCTTTCCTCCTTTACTTTTATTAATAAATAGAGGATGACTAAGTCATCCTCTATTTGCTTATTCCTTCTCAGGGTCTTTCGTAATATCTTCACCGATGTACTTTTTACTGATTTCCGTCAATGTTCCGTTTTCATGTAATTTTTTCAACGCTTCATTAATTTTTTTCAGAAGCTCCTCGTTTTCTTTCGCAACAGCTATTGCTTGTTCACTTTTTCCTAGCAATTCTTTTCCAACAATATTCATTCCAGCACCAATTGCCTCTTTGCCCGTAATAAAATCAGTGATGACTGCATCATGCTTCCCTTTACTTAATGCTTCAAGCGCCACGACATCGCTATCGTAAAATTTAATATTATCTGTTACAGGCTGTGCGACATCTGCATAAGTAGTTCCTTTAGCTACAGCAATTTCTAATCCTTTTAAATCGTCAATTGTTTCAACTGTACTATCAGGACGGACATAGATTTGCGGTCCAGAATAGTAGTATGGAATCGAGAAATTTACGGCTTCTAACCGCTCTTCCGTGATTGTATGACTAGCAACCGCCGCATCAAAGCGGCCAGATTTAACCCCTTCAACGATGCCTCCGAACTTAAACTTTTTCTGTACAGGCTCTAACCCAAGTTCTTTTGCTACTGCTTCTCCTACCTCAATGTCAAAACCGCTCATCGTTCCATCCGCATTCGTCACACTAAATGGGTTAAATTCACCTGACGATGCATAAATAAACTTTCCTTTCTCGACAAGCTTAAAGCCCTCATTCTCTGCTTCCTTTGACCCACAGGCAGCAAGAACAATAATAGAAATGAATAAAAGTAATCCCTTTCCAAAATGCTTCACTATTAGAAAGTCCCCTTTCTTCTTCTCTCAAATTTTTTCTAATTACCTAAACATATGATACGAATTCTTTTAAGATTCATATTTTCTGCTAAATGTTTTCGTGATTGCTTCTAGCAGACTAAAAAATTAATACTTTTTCTATTACTATAATAAAGATTGATATATTTCATTCTTATAGCAAAAAAAATCCCGGTGCATTTCTGCATCGGGATTGAAGCTTATATATAGCTTAGAAGCACAGACCACGCTTCATCCTTCCCTTGTCCAGTTTCGGACGAAAAAAGGATTAAAGGATCATTCGGATCGAGGTCCAGTGTTTCTTTCGTTATTTTTATATGCTTTTGCCATTTCGATTTCGGAACTTTATCGGCCTTTGTAGCGATAATGACACATGGGATTTCGTAATGCTTTAGGAAATTATACATCATGATATCATCCTGACTTGGGGGATGACGCAAATCAACTATTTGCACAACAGCTTTTAGCTGCTCTCTTGATGTTAAATACGTTTCAATCATTTTGCCCCAGGCTTCTCGTTCTTTTTTAGAAACTTTAGCGTAGCCATAACCAGGTACATCGACAAAATGTAACATCTCATTAATCAGGAAAAAATTTAATGTTTGTGTTTTCCCAGGCTTTGATGAGGTTCTAGCTAACGCTTTTCTATTTAACATTTTGTTAATAAACGAAGATTTCCCAACATTTGACCTGCCTGCTAAAGCAAACTCGGGTAAAGCCTCACCCGGATATTGGTCAGGCTTTACCGCACTAATAACGATATCTGCTGAATTTACCTTCATGCTTCTGCACCCCCAGTCAATGCATGCATTAGCACTTCATCTACATGGGAGACTAGAACAAATTCCAACTCGTCTCGGACACTCTCAGGTATATCATCAATATCCTTTTCATTGTCCTTTGGAAGAATAATTTTCGTTAGACCCGCTCGATGAGCACTAAGTGTTTTTTCTTTAACGCCGCCTATTGGCAGGACACGCCCACGCAAAGTAATCTCCCCAGTCATACCAATTTCTTTGCGGATTCGCTTACCAGAAAGTGCAGACACTAAAGCAGTTGTAATCGTAATACCTGCAGATGGGCCATCCTTAGGGACGGCTCCCTCCGGAACGTGAATGTGAATATCATACTTTTCGTGAAAGTCCTCTTCAATCCCTAATTCACTTGCTTTAGAACGGACATAGCTAAAGGCCGCTTGAGCCGATTCCTTCATGACATCCCCAAGCTTCCCTGTGAGGACAAGCTTGCCTTTTCCTGGTGAAAGTGATACTTCAATTTGCAGTGTATCCCCGCCAACAGTTGTATAAGCAAGTCCTGTTGCCACACCCACTTGATCCTCAAGCTCAGCTTGCCCATATCGAAAAATCGGCTTTCCTAGGAAGTCTTCCACATTTTTTTCGGAAATAATAACCTTTTTCTTTTCACCTGAGACAATAATTTTCGCTGTTTTCCGGCATATCGTTGCCAGCTGTCTTTCAAGTCCTCGTACACCCGCTTCTCTTGTGTAATACCGAACGACCTTCTGAATTCCGTCCTCGCGGATTTGAAGCTGAGATTTTGTAAGACCATGCTCTTTTATTTGTTTCGGTAAAAGATGATCTTTTGCAATATGATTTTTCTCTAGTTCTGTATAGCCAGCAATTGTAATAATCTCCATCCGGTCTCTAAGCGGCCCAGGTATAGTCGCTAAATTATTCGCTGTTGCGATAAACATGACTTTAGAAAGATCGTATGTTTCCTCAATGTAATGATCACTAAAATTATTATTTTGTTCAGGGTCTAAAACTTCAAGCATAGCTGAAGACGGATCTCCCCGGAAGTCACTTGACATCTTATCAATTTCATCAAGTAAAAATACTGGATTAATCGTTCCAGCTTTCTTCATTCCCTGTATAATACGGCCTGGCATAGCACCTACATACGTTCTTCGATGGCCCCGAATTTCAGATTCATCGCGAACACCGCCAAGTGAAATACGGACAAAATTTCGGTTGAGTGATGTAGCAATGGAACGTGCTAGGCTTGTTTTCCCTACTCCAGGGGGTCCTGCTAGACAAAGTATTGGCCCTTTTAATGAATTCGTCAGCTTTTGAACAGCTAAGTATTCCAGCACACGTTCTTTCACCTTTTCAAGACCGTAATGGTCATTATTTAAGATGCGTTCTGCTTTATGAATATTTAAATCATCTTCTGTTGCCTTGCTCCATGGCAATGAAATTAGCCATTCAATATAATTTCGAATAACGCCGCTTTCCGCAGAACTTGAAGGGATTTTTTCATAACGATCAAGTTCCTTGAATGCGGTTGCTTGAACATTTTCTGGCATGCCGGCTTTTTCAATTTTTTCAGTAAGGTCGGCAACCTCGCCTGTCTTTCCTTCTTTATCTCCAAGCTCTTTCTGGATAGCCTTCATTTGTTCGCGCAAATAATATTCCTTCTGTGTGCGTTCCATTGATTTCTTTACGCGCTGGCCAATTTTCTTTTCTAAATTTAATACTTCTTTTTCATTATGAATGATTTCAATAACTTGATTCATCCGGTCTTTGACATCAAAGGTTTCTAATATTTCCTGCTTTTCCTTTAGCTTTAAAGGTAAATGGGATGCGATGATATCTGCCATGCGCCCAGGCTCTTCAATATCCGAAACAGCAGAATACGTTTCTGCTGATACTTTTTTCGATACCTTTATGTATTGTTCAAAGTAATCCAGCATAGTCCTCATTAGAGCTTGATCTTCTGTATCCTTTGTCGTTTCCTCTTCGAATACTTCTATTTTGACTGCGTAGTGGTTAGGGTCATCCTTAAATTCAAGAATTTGCGCCCTTTTTAACCCTTCTACTAAAACCCGGATTGTCCCATTAGGAAGTTTAAGCATTTGCTTGACACGTGTTAATGTTCCAATTTGGTATAAATCCTCTTCAGCGGGTTCATCTATCGATATTTCTTTTTGCGTAGACAAGAAAATTAAATGGTCATCTACCATCGCTTTTTCAAGGGCTTGCACCGACTTTTCACGGCCAACATCTAAGTGCAGGACCATAGTTGGATAAACAAGCAGACCCCTTAGCGGCAGGAGGGGGACGATAATTTCTTTCTTTTTCGCCATAACTTAGGAAGCACCTCCAAAATACATATCTTCATTAGCCTTAAATTGCTAATATTTTCTTTGTACAATTCTAACTTATTTATGTGTAAGTGTCTAATTTGAAAAGCGGTAGCACTGGTTCATAGAAATCTCGGACGGACTTTTCATGACTCAGCTTGGGTCAAAGTGTACGTCTGAAAGGGTTGGATGGACATTTCATGTGTCAACTTGGATCAAAGTGGCCGTCCAGCGGGGCTGGATGGACTTTTCACACGTCAGCTTGGGTCAAGGTGTCCGTCCAACTGGGCTGGATGGACTTTTCATGCGTCATCTTGGAGCAAAGTGGCCGTCCAACGGGGTTGGATGGACTTTTCACACGTCAGCTTGGGTCAAAGTGGCCGTCCAGCGGGGCTGGATGGACTTTTCACACGTCAGCTTGGATCAAAGTGGCCGTCCAGCGGGGCTGGATGGACATTTCACATCGTCAACCTATATCCGTCTTCTCGACATAAAGAAAACTTCGGCTTTCATGCTGGGAACAATTAGCCGAAGTTGACCATCTAGATGCTTTCTTTTTTTGCCAATTCGATTGAAGCAGTGATGGATTGTTCCAGGTGAAAGTTCTTCAATAAAGCTAGTTCAAAAACTTCATTCAAATGGCTTACTGGAACAATTTTGATTCCGGTTATTTCTTTTAATATGGATTGCATATTTTCTTTTGGAATAATAACGGTTTGGGCCCCAGCCTTTTTCGCTGCTTTTACCTTCGGATAAACACCGCCAACTGGTTTAACATGCCCATGAATACTTATTTCCCCTGTCATGGCAACTGTATGGTCAATAGGATACTTGTAAATGGCAGAATAAATCCCGGTGGCCATCGCAATACCTGCGGATGGGCCATCTATTGGAACACCGCCTGGAAAGTTAACATGGATATCATAGTCGCTTGCTGGAACTCCCATCGAGCGAAGAACGGTTATTACATTTTCAATGGATCCTCTTGCCATACTTTTTCTGCGAATGGATTTTCCTTGTCCGCCAATACTTTCCTCTTCAACAATACCTGTAATATTTATACTGCCCTTATCTTTAGCTGGAATAATGGTAACCTCAATTTCAAGAAGGGCGCCTGAGTTTGGGCCATATACAGCTAAACCATTCACTAATCCCACTTCAGAACGGGTGTTTATTTTTCTTTCCATTCTTGGTGTTAGCTGACTCGATTGAATGACCCATTCAATGTCTTCATCTTTTATGTAATTTCGATCTTCTGTAATGGCAAGCCCTGCTGCAATTTGGATCATATTGACTGCTTCACGGCCGTTCCGTGCGTAAGAAGCAAGAGTCATTAATCCATTTTCACTAATGGCCAGATTAACTTTTTCTGTTGCTCTTCTGCCGACATCAGCGATTTCCTCTTCAGCCAGCTCCCGGAAAAATACCTCCATACATCTGGACCGAATGGCCGGAGGAATTTCACTTGGGGTTCTTGTAGTCGCTCCAATTAATCGAAAATCAGCTGGAAGGCCATTTTTAAAAATATCATGAATATGGTTTGGAATTTGGGCATTCTCCTCATTATAATAGGCGCTTTCCAAGAATACTTTCCGATCCTCTAGCACTTTTAAAAGCTTATTCATTTGGATAGGATGAAGCTCCCCGATTTCATCAATAAACAAAACGCCACCATGTGCATTTGTAACAGCCCCTTGTTTCGGCTGAGGTATGCCAGCTTGTCCCATGGCTCCTGCACCTTGATAAATAGGGTCGTGAACCGACCCGATCAGCGGGTCTGCAATTCCTCTTTCATCAAATCGGGCTGTAGTGGCATCCAATTCGATAAAGACAGATGAATGTTTAAAAGGGGATTTTGCTGTCTTTTTCGCTTCTTCTAAAACTAATCTTGCTGCTGCTGTTTTTCCTACCCCTGGAGGTCCGTAGATGATCACATGCTGCGGGTTTGGGCTGCATAAGGCTGCTTTTAACGATTTTATTCCATCCTCTTGACCTACTATGTCTGCAAAGCTTGATGGGCGAACTTTTTCTGCTAAAGGCTCAGTTAAAGAGATGGATCTCATCTTTTTCAATTGGTCCATTTCTTTTCTTGATTCTCTATCAATTGATACTTTCTGTGTTCGTTGATTTTTAAGCAAATTCCAGAAATAAAGACCAATCACAATTCCAAAAAACAATTGAATAAATAAGGCGATCCCCGTCCAACTCATACTTTTCCCTCCTGCAATCTAGTTCTCGGTGATATATGCTAGTATCTCCCTGACTGAGTTGGAATAAACAAGATTTTGCTGTAAAAAGCTGGGGGGATTTTGTATTATACGGCTTGCAAATGTCCCTAATATCCAGGCAAAAAAGCCAAACCCTAAAGGGTTTGGCTTATAGTATTTGAAGAGAAAAGTTTACTCTTCTTGTATCCTCTGCTGCTTGTTATGCAGAAGTTCTTTCTTCTTTTACAATCGTTCCATCTTCAAGAATGAGTTTTGGTGATGTATTTTCTGTAATCGTTTCCTTTGTAATGATACATTTTTTAATATCATCACGAGAAGGAAGGTCAAACATAACATCCAGCATAATTCCTTCAATAATAGAACGAAGTCCGCGGGCTCCTGTTTTACGCTCAATTGCTTTCTTCGCAATTTCCACTAGTGCCTCATCTTCAAATTCAAGCTCTACATCGTCAAGCTCGAGCATCTTTTGATATTGCTTTACTAATGCATTTTTTGGTTTAGTCAGAATTTCAATTAATGCTTCTTCATCTAGCAAGCCAAGACTTGCAATGACTGGAAGACGGCCAATAAATTCTGGGATTAAACCAAATTTCAGAAGATCCTCTGGAAGAACTTTAGTTAGAAGTTCTTTTTGATCTACCTCGGTATCCTTTGTAGTAGAACCAAAGCCAATAACCTTTTGACCTAAACGGCGCTTAATAATTTGTTCGATGCCATCGAAGGCACCTCCACAAATAAATAAAACATTCGTTGTGTCAATTTGAATGAATTCCTGATGAGGGTGTTTACGTCCACCTTGAGGCGGAACGCTTGCTACAGTCCCCTCTAGAATTTTTAATAATGCTTGCTGAACCCCTTCACCAGAAACATCTCTAGTTATTGAAGGATTTTCTGATTTACGGGCTACCTTATCGATTTCATCAATATAAATAATGCCTTTTTCTGCTTTCTCCACATCATAGTCTGCTGATTGAATAAGCTTTAATAAAATATTTTCAACATCTTCACCTACATAGCCTGCTTCTGTTAGAGAAGTAGCATCTGCAATAGCAAACGGTACATTTAAAATGCGAGCTAACGTTTGTGCTAATAAGGTTTTTCCGCTTCCCGTTGGTCCAATCATACAAATGTTACTTTTGAAAAGCTCCACATCATCGATTTTACTATTGGAATTAATACGCTTGTAATGATTGTATACAGCTACTGATAATGATTTTTTCGCCTGATCCTGTCCAATTACGTATTCATCGAGAATGTCACGGATTTCAGCTGGTTTTGGGACATCTTTAAACTCAACTTCCTCTTCGGTTCCAAGCTCTTCTTCAACGATTTCGGTGCAGAGCTCTATACACTCATCACATATATATACACCTGGACCGGCAACAAGTTTTCGCACTTGATCCTGCGTTTTTCCACAGAAAGAACATTTTAATTGTCCTTTTTCATCACTAAATTTAAACAAATCCTTCACCCCTTAAAAAAACATCCATTCGTTATTATTTCCGCGAATCTTATGCAAACCGTTACGTTTTCTTTACAATCATTTTTTTGTTATGTATTGCATTGTAACATATTTTCACAATGGACAGGAAATGAAAACACTTATGAGTCAGATATGTTCTATTATGTATCTTTGTTTGCAAAGAGGATTCACATTTTACTGATGTTAAAATTATATTCCTAATAAACTAAGCTTAACCATTATTGATTAATTTAAATCGAAAGAATTTATCCAAATCCTTCATATGTAGGTAATAAAAAGACGTTATGTATGTTTATTATTTGTCCATTGTATAAAACAAGGCACGAATAAATCGCGCCTTGTTCATTATGTTTTCTTATTTGTAGTGTGTGCTTATAATTAAACAGTTTTGCTGCTTTCTACTAAGAACTCAACTGCTTTTTTAATTTGAAGGTCAGTCTTAAGACTTTCTAAACTTCCAAGAGCTTTTTCAATGCTTTCAACTGACATGTTGTACATTTCAGCCATTTTGCTAAGCTCAGCAGTTACTTCTTCGTCTGTTACTTCAATGTTCTCTGCTTTCGCAATTGCCTCAAGCGTTAAGTTTACACGTACGCGATTTTCTGCTTCTTCTTTCATTTGAGCGCTTAATGCATCTTTATCTTGACCAGAGAATTGGAAGTAAAGATCAAGGTTCATTCCTTGCATTTGAAGACGTTGTTCAAATTCATTCATCATGCGATCGATTTCTGTATCAACCATTACAGATGGAAGGTCGATTTCAGCATTTTTTGTAGCTTTTTCTACCACAGTATCTTGAACAAAGTGCTCAGCTTCATGCTTCTTGCTGTCTACTAAGCGTGTTTTTACTTTTTCTTTAAGAGCGTCTAAAGATTCAACTTCCTCATCTGCATCTTTAGCGAACTCATCATCTAAAGCAGGAAGTTCTTTTGTTTTGATTTCGTGAACAGTTACTTTAAACACAGCAGGCTTGCCAGCTAATTCAGCAGCATGGTACTCTTCAGGGAATGATACTTCAACATCCTTAGATTCGCCAGCTGCAGTGCCAACTAATTGATCTTCAAATCCAGGAATAAATTGACCTGAACCAAGCTCAAGAGAATAGTTTTCAGCTTTTCCGCCTTCAAATGCTTCTCCGTCAACAAATCCTTCGAAGTCCATTACAACTGTGTCGCCAGTTTCAGCTTTGCCTTCTTCTCTCACAACAAGCTCAGCTTGTCTTTCTTGCATAGATTTAAGCTCGTTATTTACGTCTTCTTCAGTTACTTCTGTATCGAATTTTTCTACTTCAAGCCCTTTATATTCGCCAAGCTTTACTTCAGGCTTTAAAGTTACTTTTGCTGTGAAAATTAAGCTCTTGCCTTTTTCGATTTGTTCTACATCGATTTCTGGGCGATCTACTGGCTCAATTCCAGTTTCTTCGATTGCACCTGCATATGCTTCAGGTAGAAGAAAATCAACTGCATCTTGGTAAAGTGATTCAACACCGAAACGCTTTTCAAACATTCCGCGCGGCATTTTTCCTTTACGGAAACCTGGTACATTAATTTGTTTAACGACTTTTTTAAATGCAGCGTCTAAACCTTCGTTTACCTTTTCTGCATCTACTTCAATTGTAAGAACTCCAACGTTCCCTTCTAGCTTTTCAAATTTAGCAGACATATAATTATTTCCCTCCAACAATCTATTATCATTTCATTCGTAACGAATTGGTATTGATACAGCTCGATTCCCAAGCATTATCATTTTTTTACATAATAAATACCATTTACATATACAACCATTATATTATAACATACAGACCCTAGCTTTCAACAATGAAGCTAATAATTTGGGGATGAAATTTCTTCTATTTTCTTTAAAAATGCCCCTGCTTGACCTATCTCTTTCTCCATAACTTTGTATCTTAAAGCGAGATCCTTTATAGAATAATGGAGTCCTTGATACTCCGCTGCAAGATGATGATAGGCAGCTCCCCAAACATTTTCACTAAAGGGCTTAAGAAGAAAAGGATATAGAATAAATAAATGGCGCTCTATCAAACTTTTGATATGTTCAAAGAGAATAGGGTCATCATGTTCAAGCTGTTCGGCTACGAGGTTTAGCAATTTATCCATCTGACTATTATGCTGAGCACCTTGGAGATTTGAAGGTTTTACTATCATCCATTCCCCGAGCTTTTGCACATTAACCTCTTTTTCATACTCATGTTCAATTAAAACATTTAATAGCATTGTTTTAAAGAATGGCTGTCCTTCACTTGACTCTAGATAAGCCTTTATTTGATTAATATAAGGCTTTAAGTTTCTATTTGTTAGCATTGTAGCCATTTGGATTTGCTCGTGCTGATCTTTTAATGAAAAAAGATCTATTTCCACATCCAAAGGTTCATCCAGAATAGGATCATCTGAATAAATATTGGGAGATGATTCAGCCATTCTTTTGCTAAAATGGAGCATACGTGTAAAATGCTCCATTTTATCTGCTGGTATTTCTTTTTCTTCTATTAATATTTCAATCGTCTTTACAATATCATCGTATTGATGTAATTGCACGAGAATCATTAAATAGAGGTCAATAATTTGAATATAATCTCCTATGCCCTTTTGGAGCATGCTATTTGCCAATTCCTTTGCTTTCGTCAATTGGCCGGACTCAAAATATGCAAGAACGAGCCCAATATGTATATCATTATTTTCCTGTTCTAAATTATTAGCCTCTTCAAGAAAATTAATCGCCTCACGGAACCTTTTTTGCTGAAGACTTTCAAGTCCTTTTTCCAAAAGTCTCTTTTCTAGACCAGGAAAAAGGAGAACTTTATCGTTTAGTTTTTTCCGATTCCGTTTTTTCATTTATGTCACGCCGCTTCGTTTTTGAAGTTAGTGTAGCATGATTATGATTAAAAAACAAAAGGATTCACAGAGAAAACTGTGAATCCTTTTGTTTACTTAACAGCTGTTAAAGTTTTTTCATATTCATCAATTTTATCATCGAGCTGAAGGGTAATTTCAATTTCATCCCAGCCGTTCATCAGCATCTTCTTCCAATAATCATTTATAGGGAAAGATGTGGAGAAGCCACTATCATCTGAGATCGTTTCCTGTTCTAAGTCAATTTTCAGCTTAAACGCTTGAGTTTTTCCTTTGGCTAATAAATAGGATACTTCATCCTCTTTGAGCTGAATTGGAAGTATTCCGTTCTTTAAGCAATTTTGATGAAAAATATCAGCAAATGAAGGGGCAATGACCGCTTTAAAGCCATAATCCAATAGCGCCCAAGGTGCATGCTCCCTTGATGAGCCGCATCCAAAATTTTCATTGGCAATTAAAATGGTTGCACCTGCGTTTTCGGGACGATTTAATTCGAAGTCTGGATTAGGCTCCCCATCCTTCAAAAAACGCCAATCATAAAATAAAAATTGGCCAAATCCTGTTTTTTCTATTCTTTTTAAAAATTGCTTCGGGATAATTTGATCTGTATCCACATTTGCTCGATCAAGAGCTGCCGCTTTTCCTTCTAAAACTTTAAAACCGCTCATTCTTATTCCCTCCTTTTTCCTATGATTAAACTGTCTCTGCCGTAATCAATGAGCTAACATCAACGAATCTTCCAAAGATCGCAGCTGCTGTAGCCATAGTTGGGCTGACTAAGTGTGTTCTTGCTCCAGAACCTTGTCTGCCTTCGAAATTTCGATTGGAGGTAGAAGCACAATGCTCTCCGCTAGGAACGATATCATTGTTCATACTTAAACACATGCTGCAGCCGGAATCACGCCATTCAAACCCAGCCTGTTTGAAGATGACATCTAACCCTTCTGATTCTGCTTGCTTCTTCACTTGCTGTGAACCTGGAACGACAAGTGCCCTAACATTCGGATGGACTTCCTTTCCTTTTGCAATGCTAGCAGCCTGGCGCAGATCCTCAATTCTTGAATTTGTACAAGAGCCAATAAAGACATGCTGAATCTCAATATCTTCAATTTTTTGACCTTCCTGCAATCCCATGTAGGCCAATGCCCGTTCAAGCGATTTCTTTTCAATTTCCGTTTTGCAATCATTCATAGTCGGGATTCGATCACTTATTTTTGCAGTCATCGATGGATTTGTCCCCCAGCTCACCATTGGAGCAATGTCATTTGCATCAATAGCGATGACACGATCATATTCGGCATCTGCGTCTGAAGCAAGCTCCTTCCACTTATCCACAGCCTGAGAGAAATCCTCGCCCTTTGGAGCATATCTTCTTCCTTGAATATAATTAAATGTCGTTTCATCTGGGCTTATAAGTCCAGCACGTGCTCCGCCCTCAATGGACATATTACAAATTGTCATTCTTTCTTCCATAGTCATTCTCTTGATCGTGTCTCCGCAATATTCAATTACATGACCTGTTCCGAAATCAATTCCATATTTCGCAATAACGTAAAGAATTACGTCCTTTGCAGACACGCCTTTTTTAAGCTCACCATTAATTTCTAGCTTTAATGTTTTTGGCTTTGCTCTCCAAATTGTTTGAGTCGCTAAAACGTGTTCTACCTCGCTAGTCCCAATTCCAAACGCAATGGATCCAAAAGCTCCATGTGTGGATGTATGACTATCACCGCAAACAATAGTCATTCCTGGCTGAGTTAAACCAAGCTCAGGTCCGATAACATGAACAATCCCTTGATCCGGGCTGTCAATGCCTGCTAGTTGAACGCCAAACTCTGTACAGTTCTTTTCTAAAGTCGACATTTGATTTAAAGCAACAGTATCCTTGATTTCATAACGATTATCTGTTGGGATGTTATGATCAACGGTTGCATAGGTTTTATCAGGTCTTCTTACGTTACGATTCTTCATTCTCAGTCCAGAAAACGCCTGTGGAGATGTAACTTCATGGACTAAATGCAGGTCAATATATAATAGGTCAGGGTTCCCCTCTTCCTGATGGACAATATGTTGTTCCCAAATTTTTTCAATAATTGACTTTCCCATTTTTTCCTCCCCCTCCAATTGTTATTTTTAAAATAAACACGACCAATTCTGGTCGTGTCCAATCGTTTCCGCTTTTCTATGCATAAGCACCCATGATGTTCAAAATAGCTTCATTATCAAGCAATGTTGCTTTTACTTCAGCAATCATTTCAGTAGTTGAAACTTGTTTCATTCCGGACGACATAATGTCTCCTGTGCGGTATCCGGCTTCAAGCACTTGATTTACTGCATGTTCAATGGCTTCTGCTTCCTCATTCATTCCAAATGAAAGTCTTAGCATCATGGCTGTTGAAAGAATCGTTGCTAGTGGATTAGCAAGATCTTTCCCGGCGATATCAGGAGCTGATCCATGGATTGGTTCATATAGATATGGCCCTTCCGCTGATAAACTTGCTGATGGCAGCATTCCTAATGAGCCAGTAAGAACTGAAGCTTCATCACTTAAGATGTCTCCAAACAAATTCTCAGTAACTACGACATCAAATTGTGTCGGCTTTCTAATAAGCTGCATTGCCGCATTGTCAACTAACATATGCTCGAGAACGACTTCAGGATAGTCCTTTGAAATGTCTTCGGCTACCTCTCTCCACATTCTGCTCGATTCCAATACATTAGCCTTGTCGACTGAAGTCACTTTCCCCTTACGTGCTTTTGCAAGCTCAAATGCAAGCTTAATGACTCTTTGCATTTCTTCTTTTTTATAAAACAATGTATCTACGACAGCATCTTCGCCATCTCTTGTTATACGTTCACTTGGCTTTCCAAAGTATAAGCCGCCCGTTAATTCCCTAACCATCAGCATATTTACGCCTTCAATAACTTCCTTTTTAAGAGAGGAAGAATCTGCAAGACTTTGATAATAGCTAGTTGGTCTTAAATTGGCATATAAATTTAAATCCTTACGAATTTTCAATAAACCGCGTTCGGGCCGGAGGTGGGGTGGCTGGCTCTCCCATTTAGGACCGCCAACTGCCCCTAGTAAAACCGCATCGCTTTGCTTGCATAGGTCAACTGTCTCATCGGGCAGCGGTGTTCCAACCGTATCAATTGCTTCCCCACCAATTTTTCCATATTCAAAATGAAACTGGTGACCGAAACGCTCTCCAACAGCCTGTAAAACTTCTATTGCTCCTTTTACCACCTCTTTGCCGATTCCATCTCCTGGTAGTACAGCGATACGCTTCTCCATTTTTATCCCTCCGTTTAATATTTATGTGATTTTCTAGATGATCCAAAGTAACCTTATTATTTACTAGGTTAAACTAAGTTCACGACCCATATTTTTCATATAAATGACTCTGTTAATGGCATTTAAATACGCTTTTCCTGAAGCCTCCAGCACATCCTGTGCAAGTCCGCGCCCGCTCGTCTCGATATCCAAGTATTTCATTTTTACATAAACTTCTGCTAAAGCATCCCTGCCTGCACCAACTGACTGGATTCGATAATCTAATAAATTAATGGATCCATCTACGCATTTTTCTAGCGTATTATAAAGCGCCTCGATGCTGCCAGCCCCAGTCCCAGCTTCCTGAATGACTTCCTTGTTAATACCCATCAATGTAACTGTTGCTGTCGGGATTTGATTTGTTCCATATTGAACCTGAATTTGATTTAATTCATAGAAGCTAACTTCTTTTGATAATTTTTCATCAAGTACAAGTGCAACTAAATCATAATCAGTCAATTCTTTTTTCCGGTCGGCCAATTCTTTAAAGGAAACAAATAATTTATTAAGCTCATCATCTGGAACATTTAAGCCTAGTTCATTTAAGCGATTTTTAAAGGCATGTCTTCCGGAATGCTTTCCAAGTACTAAAGAATTGGATTGTACACCAACTAATTCTGGAGAAATAATTTCGTAAGTTGTTTTTTCTTTTAGTACTCCATCCTGGTGAATACCAGATTCATGGGCAAATGCATTTTTGCCTACTACTGCTTTATTAGCTGGAACAACCATTCCGGTCAGTTTGCTCACGATACTGCTTGAGCGGCTAATCTCCTGAAGATTCAAGCGAGTTGAAGCTTGGTAGAAATCCTTCCGAATATGCAGGGCTACTGCAATTTCCTCAAGAGCTGCGTTCCCAGCTCTTTCGCCAATTCCGTTGATTGTTCCTTCAACCTGAGTTGCTCCGTTTTCAACCGCTGCCAATGAGTTAGCAATAGCCATCCCAAGATCATCGTGACAATGAGTTGATAAAGAAACCTTATCAATAGAAGGAACATGTTCTCTTAAGTATTTAAAAATCTTTCCGTATTCTTCCGGGGTCCCATATCCAACCGTATCTGGCAGGTTAATGACGTGAGCTCCAGCCTGGATTACCTTTTCAACAATCTCAGCTAAGAAAGGAAGTTCAGTTCTCGAAGCGTCCTCTGCAGACCATTGAATAATCGGGAACTTTTTAGCAGCATACTTAACAGATTCAACTGCCCTCTCAATTACTTCTTCCTTTGACATCTTCAATTTATATTGGCGATGAATTGGTGATGTCGCAAGAAATGTATGCAATCTAGGCTCTGCACCGTCTTTGAGCGCCTCCCAAGCAGCGTCAATATCGGAAATGACGCCGCGTGCAAGACCTGTTACAGAACAATTTTTAACCATTTGAGCAATTTTTTGAACAGATGAAAAATCACCTTTTGATGCTGCTGGAAAGCCAGCTTCAATGATATCGACGTTTAATCTTTCTAGTTGTCTCGCAATTTCAAGTTTCTCTGATAAGTTAAGATTGACACCGGCAGATTGTTCCCCATCTCTCAAAGTTGTATCGAATATTTTAATTTTTTGCACTGCCGACAACTTCTTTCTTTTTGCCTTGGTTAATGAACGGCATCATTGCTCTTAGTTCTCTACCTACTTTTTCAATTAAATGCTCGTTTTCTCTAGTCTTGATTGCCGTATAAACTGGACGGTTTGTTTGGTTTTCAATGATCCAGCCTTGTGCAAATTTGCCATCTTGAATATCTTTAAGAACAGCTTTCATTTCCTCTTTCACTCTAGCATCAACAATACGAGGACCTGTTACAAAATCTCCCCATTCTGCTGTATCAGATACTGAATAGCGCATTCCAGCCATTCCGCCTTCATACATTAGGTCAACAATTAGCTTTAGCTCGTGTAATGTTTCAAAATAAGCAAGTTCTGGCTGATATCCAGCTTCTACTAATGTTTCGAAACCAGCTTTTACAAGTGCAGTTAAACCACCGCAAAGTACTGCTTGCTCTCCGAAAAGATCTGTTTCTGTTTCCTCTTTGAATGTTGTTTCTAATGCGCCTGCACGCAACGATCCGATCGCTTTTGCATATGCTAAAGCAAGTTCTTTTGCTTCGCCTGTTACATCCTGGTGGATAGCGAATAATGCTGGAACACCTGCATCTTGTTCAAACGTTCTTCTAACAAGGTGGCCAGGGCCTTTAGGAGCAACTAGCAAAACATCACAATCTGCTGGAGGCACGATTTGGTTAAAGTGAACGTTGAAACCATGAGCGAACATGATGGCTTGATTTGTTAAGTTAGGCTTGATTTCTTCAATATATACTTTTGTTTGCTGCTCATCTGGCAATAGAATCATTACGATATCTGCCTGTGCAGTTGCTTCGCCTACAGGATATACTTGGAAGCCATCTTCCACTGCTTTATCCCATGACTTTCCTTGACGAAGACCAATGACAACTTCAACACCGCTGTCTCTCATATTTTGTGCATGTGCATGACCTTGTGAACCGTAACCAATTACTGCTACTTTCTTTCCATTTAAATATGCTGCATTTGCGTCTCCGTTATAGTACATTTTTGCCATTGTTATTCTCCCTTTCTTCGTCTAAAGTTTATTTTTTATTTTGAATTTTTTAGTTGTTATACTAGTTTAATGAGTTGAATGATTAGCACCATTCTCTTAAACAATTGAAATTGTCTTTAATTCTTTTGCTGATCTCTGTGTCCCTCTAGGGAAGGCCGTTGTTCCAGTTCTCGCTAATTCTTTAATACCGTATGGCTTAATTAGTTCAATAAAGGCTTCAATCTTTTCAAATTCACCCGTTATTTGAATAACTAAGCTGTCCTTGCCCACATCGATAACAGTTGCTCGAAATGGTTCAATAAGTGAATAAATTTCGCTTCTTGTTTGTGGAGTTGCAAGAACTTTTACTAAGGCTAATTCCCTTGCGACAATTGATTGATCACTTATATCTACTACCTTTAATACATCAATTTGCTTATTAAGCTGTTTCGTGATTTGTTCAGCTTCACGATCACTCTCTACATGGACAACACATGTGATTCGAGAAACGCCTTCATGTTCTGTCAGGCCAACTGAAATACTTTCAATGTTAAAATTCCGCTTAGAAAATAAGTTTGTTATTCTATTTAATACTCCTGGACGGTTTAGTACTGTCATGCTTATTGTTCTTTTCAAGGCTTAGCACCTACCATTTCATGCAATCCTTTTCCTGGTGCGATCATTGGATATACATTTTCATTTGGATCAATTCTGAAATCTAACAGAACAGGTTCACGATCATTTAATACTTCGTTTAAAATTTTCTCTGCTTCTTCCTCTGATCTAATCACATACCCTTTAATATCGTATGCTTCAGCCAGTTTCACGAAAGAGGGCTGAACCGAGATTTTACTATGTGAAAAACGCGATTCATAGAAGATTTCCTGCCATTGACGTACCATTCCTAAAGAGTGGTTGTTAAAAATACAAATCTTAATTGGAAGATTAAATTCCCTTATTACAGCAAGCTCTTGTGTGGACATTTGGAATCCGGCATCTCCTAGGACGGCAACTACACATGCGTCCGGATCTGCGAATTGGGCACCGATACTTGCTGGAAGACCGAATCCCATTGTTCCTAATCCCCCAGAAGTAACCCATCTATCTGCTTGGTTAAAACGATAATACTGCGCTGCCCACATTTGATGCTGACCAACGTCTGTAACAACAATTGCATTTCCGGCTGTTTTCTCGAATAGCATCTCCATTGTTTTCTGAGGCTTTAAATTGTCTTCAGTAGACACTCCGTAATAATACGGATATTCCTCATTCCATTTTTGGATCTGCTCACGCCACTCGGTATTGACTGGCGGCTTTCCATTTTGCTGAACCAATTGCTTTAATGCTTCCTTTGCATCAGCTACAATCGGAATAGCTGTCGGCACGTTTTTGCCAATTTCAGCTGGGTCAATATCGATGTGAGCTACTGTTGCTTTAGGTGCAAAGTGCTGTAAATTACCCGTTAATCTATCATCGAAGCGTGCTCCGATATTGATAAGTAAATCACATTCGCTTAGGCCCATATTTGCCGCATAGCAGCCATGCATCCCTGCAAGCCCTACGAAAAGTTTATTATCAGCAGGGAAACCGCCTAAGCCTAGCAATGTATGGATAACAGGAATCTGCTGCTGTTCGGCATATTCCTTTAATTCTTGAGAAGCTTTAGCATGAAGCACCCCTGCACCCGCTAGTATGACTGGTTTCTTTGCACTGCTTACAGCTTCAGTTAATTTACGAATTTGTAAATAGTTAGGCTGTAACGTTGGCTGATACCCAGGTAAATTAATTTCTTGTTCTTCCGGACGACTTGATACAGAAGCTGCAATATCCTTTGGAACATCTATTAGCACTGGACCAGGTCTTCCGCTAGATGCAATATAGAATGCCTCTTTCACGATCCTTGGAATATCCTCAATATTTCGAATTTGATAGTTATGCTTTGTTATTGGTGTTGTAATTCCCAGAATGTCCGCTTCCTGGAAAGCATCTGAACCGATGACACTTGTTGCTACCTGACCTGTAAATACGACAAGCGGCAAGGAGTCCATCATGGCATCTGTTAATCCTGTCACAATGTTCGTCGCTCCTGGTCCTGAAGTGGCGATCACTACCCCTGGCTTACCAGAAATCCTTGCGTAGCCTTCAGCGGCATGAATTCCGCCTTGTTCATGTCTAGGCAAAACATGGAGGATTTTTGAATGATAAATTTTGTCATAAATCGGTAGGACTGCTCCTCCTGGATATCCAAAAATTACTTCTACCTTTTCCTTTTCCAAGGCTTCTAATAACAGATCTGCACCCGTGACTGTTGTAGTCTCAGACTTTGATTCTGTATAGGCAGCTTCCTGCAACATTCTAATAAAACCTCCTCTTTGTTCCTTACATAATTTCAATAAAAAAAGCCCTTCCATCCCTCATAAACCTACTTATCGCAGGTAAAGGGATGAAAAGGCTTAATAACCTATTCCACGGTACCACCCTAAATTCACGCAAAAGCGTGCACTTATGAACAGATAATCCTGTTCGTTTTGATAACGGGTGGGCAACACCCGACCAACTCTACTAGAAAGATCTTTCAAGCTGGTGCTCTGAGGTGAGTTCATTTTACGTTGGAATTACCGGCTTTCAGCACCCGCCGGCTCTCTGCTAATCCCATAACATAAAACTACTTATCCTCTTCTTCGCTTTAATCAATATTACTTGATTTTTTACTGCTTTAAACCATTGAACTTTTAGGTTAAAAAAAACTGCTTCAAGAAATTAATTTATCAACTAAAGTGTATGCTTACCTTTTGTTGAGCTTTTTATTTTCTTATATTGAGGACTATCTTACGCTGATTTTATTAAACCGTCAACACCTTATTTGCAAATTATTTGATAATTTTAATTACTCTGTTTTGCTGTATCCGCTTTCATCGTTGATTTACAAATGTTCATACATATAATAAATTTTTTAACTTTTTTATGAACAAATTAAATTCAATCAATTTAAATTTAATTTGATGGACTTTCTTTAATTAGGTTCGGTGAAAAGTTTTTTAAAAAATATTTATGGTGAAATAGAAATTTATGTTAGTTCTTCTTTGAACATATCCATTTTCTCACAGAATTTTTTACACAAAAAAACCCACCTAAAAGGTGAGTTGGATTTGGTAAGATATGTAATTTGATGTAATAATGGCGTCCCAGGAGAGATTCGAACTCCCGACCGTACGCTTAGAAGGCGTATGCTCTATCCAGCTGAGCTACTGGGACATATTAAATATTTAAAGAATAACTTCAGCGACAAGTTTTATTATATTAGGCTAACAATGAAATGTCAACATAAAAAGTAAATATTTTTTTATTTAGGGGAAAGTGATCTTCCCCTAAATAATATATGCTTTAATTACATCTTACGTTAGTAAAAACTTTTGTGATAATCCATTAATTTCTCCAAGCTTTAAATCATAAACACTCAGACAAATTTCATCTTTTTCAATGTCCATAATAACATATGTTTTCTCTTTTCGTCCTCTTGGCTGCCGAATGCTTCCTGGATTGATATAAAGAATATCATCAATCATTTCTGCCCCTAGATTATGGGAGTGGCCAAAACAAACAATCTTGGCACCGACTTCCTTAGCACGCAGGCTTAGATTTAATAAGGTTGATTTTACAGCATAGCGATGGCCATGGGTAATGAAAACCTTATGACCACCTAAATCCTCTACAAGTTCCTCCGGAAATGAGTTATCAACATCACAATTTCCACGCACTACAGTAAAAGACTCTAAGCACGGGTGATCCGACTTTAATTCAGAATCCCCGCAATGTATCAGTTTATCTATTTCCATTGAATTCTCTTTTATTTCCGCTAATTCATCCGTCAAACCATGGCTATCACTGACAATCAAAATTCTCATGGATTACCTGCCTTCCGAGTGAAGGGTAGGGAGCTTGCTTTCTAATTTTCTTAAGGCCTGTGCCCTATGGCTAATTTCTGCCTTTTCTTCTGGTTTTAATTCTGCCATGGCTTTCTCCTTGTCCACTACAAAGAATATTGGATCATATCCAAAACCATTTGAGCCCCTTTTTTCTCGCAAGATCAATCCTTCACACGTACCGGAAACAGTAAATGTTTCAAGGCCTGGAACAGCAACAGCCAATGCACAGTAAAACCTAGCCTGTCGGTCTTTATCAGGTATATCATTTAATTCATCTAGCACTTTCGCCATATTGGCTTCATCGCTTTTTTCTTCTCCAGCATAACGAGCAGAGTAAATACCTGGCCGGCCGTTTAGCGCATCGATAGAGAGGCCGGAATCATCTGCAATCACGATTTTATTTAGTGCCTTTGAGACACTTTCTGCTTTTAAAATCGCGTTCTCTTCAAAGGTACTCCCAGTCTCTTCAATGTCATCTATCTCCGGATAGTCTATTAAGGTTTTAACTTTATAGCCAAGCGGCATGAACATGCGCTCAAACTCTTTTGCTTTTCCTGCATTCTTTGTAGCAATAATCACTTCTTGCATTCTACGCCTTCCCCTCTAAACTTTCTTTTCTTGGATTAATTTTACTCGTTATTGCTTCACCAAGTGCCTCTTTCTGTATTTCAAAAAGGGAGGCCATTCCGTTTTGGGCCGCTTTTAATAGCTCCTGGAGCTCGGTGTATGAAAAGGTAGCTTCTTCTCCTGTTCCTTGTAATTCGACAAAATCCCCATTCCCTATCATGACCACATTCATATCAACAAGAGCTTTAGAGTCTTCGATATAATTTAAATCTACGACAACTTGTTTATTTTCTAATATTCCTACACTTGTTGCAGCTAAAAAGTCTTTTATTGGATAGCTTGCTAGCTTTTTGCTTTTAGCTATTTTATCTAAAGCCAAAGCCATCGCAACGAAGGCCCCTGTTATAGAGGCAGTCCGCGTGCCTCCATCCGCTTGAATCACATCACAATCCAGCCAGATTGTTCTCTCTCCGATTGCCTCAAGATCAACAACAGCACGAAGAGCACGTCCAATTAATCTCTGAATTTCCATTGTTCGTCCAGAAATTTTCCCCTTCGCCGCTTCACGAATATTCCGTTGTTCGGTTGCTCTAGGAAGCATGGAATATTCAGCTGTAATCCACCCTTTTCCTTCTCCCCTCATAAAATGCGGAACCCGTTCATCTATACTGGCAGTACAAATAACTTTTGTATCTCCAACGCTTATTAACACAGATCCTTCAGGATGCTTTAAATAATTCGTTTCAATATGTATAGGTCTTAATTGCTGTTGTTCCCTTCCGTCAGCACGCATAAGTTAAATTCCTCCCTTATTCCAAAAACAATAAAGAAGAGGGGGCGTCCATTGCCTCCTCTTTCATTGTCTTTATATAGTATATCAAAAAACTTTTTTTAAAAACTACCTGTGTTTACTTTTTGCGGACGTGTAACAGGCTCTGCCATTTTTTCTCCTTCTTCATTGACAAAATCTGACTTGCCATTAACAGTGATCGCAACACTTTCTATTCCTTTTTGTTCAGTTAATGAAAGAACAAGCGCTTCTAATAAATGCTTGGAAACAATTTTCTCTTCAAAACTGCTGTATACAGACTCATTAAAATTAAGGGTCACTTTTCCATTTTCAATTTTTGGATCATCCAAAAGCTTAACATCTGCTAAGAAGTCACTTTCAAGGTTTGAGGAAATGCCAGGACCTTTAACTAACTCGTTTACAACAGCTCGCAAATTGTTAGGCTCAGTATTCGTTACTCTCTTAGTTACTGGAACATAATAGTAAGAGTCTGCCTCTCCACCAATATAGTAGACAGTAACAGGCTTCGTATTGCGAATATCAAGGATATCTGAAGTATCGAGATTAATACCATTTGATCTGCTATATGCTTCACCGATAGGAGTGCCATTTACAGGCATTTCATTAAGCTCATGACCGTTTAATTTAAACTTTACTTTATCGATCGACTCAAATTGAGTTAATGTCCATGTGATAGATTGAAGGATATTCAATTCCTCCTCAGCCTGATATTCCCTAAATTCTTTAGAGAAGTTGACTGTTGCCACCTTATCTTTAATATCAACAGATAATTTCGTATCAACAGGCAGAACAGCCATGAAGCCATTAGGCAGCATTTCTGTTACTGGACCATCCTTTACTAAATGTTCCAAAGCTTGAGTTGCGACTGATTCTGTTTTCGGCAGATTTAAAGTTTGAGGGACTACTAATCCATCTTTATTAATTAAATAAAGCTCCGTTTGCACAGTGTTTGTAACAGCTTCATCATTTCCTGCAGTTTCCATTCCCGCATCCTCTTGACCTTCAACAGCCGTTTGATCTTCTTCGTAGGCAACTGATTTCGGCGGATCAATTTGTTCTTTTCCGCTCCCACCAAATAACCCGCAACCTGATAAAAACACCGATGACGCAAAGACAGCCGAAACGATCGTTGTTTTTTTATTTATAGACATATAATCCCTCCAAAGAACAGTTTGTACTAACATGTATACGAGACTGTTTGTAATTTAGACCGGCTAGATGAAAAAAAATTCGGCTTTTTTTGTAGAACTGTCTTTGGATGGGCCATACGAATTTGTTTATTGGCAATTAACTACTTAAGTGTATTCATTTTTCGCTAAGACTGCTTTAATAGTAAAATAATCAATATTAGTGTCGAGTTCATCTTTAATTGGTTTCAGTTTTTCCCTTCCTACTCTTTTTACAGCCTCCATAATGATTTGTTCTGTCTCTTCATTAAAAATATCAGACCATTGCAACGCATTTCCTTCTTGAACAGCACGAATGATATGGTTCTGAATGGTAATCGCTGAAAATTTACGCTTTTTGGCAATTTCATCGATCGTTATCCCTTCCGAATAATATTGGTAGGATAATAAATAGCTAGGCGCATCGTTTATCTCCTTATCGTCTGAACGTGGTTCTACCTGCTGAATAGCAACAGAGTTAATATTGTGATCATTGATGAATTTCTTAATTTCTTCAATGAATAATTCACCATATCTATCATACTTTACTTGCCCTACACCCTTTATTCTTAGCATTGCCTCCCGATCAATCGGAAAATACTGGCTCATTTCTTTTAGAGTAGTATCTGCAAAGACCACATAAGGAGGAACCTTTTCCTGATCCGCAATCGATTTTCGCAAAGTCCGCAGTTCTGAAAATAAATCACTATTTTCTTCTGCTTCCTTTATAGGGGCTTGAATTGTCTTTTTCATATAAACATTTTCTTGTTTCTTTATTACTGGTACGACCCTCTCAGCAAGTCTGACTACCGGAAATTTACTATCTGTTAATGTTAAATATCCTTCAGCCAGTAAATAATTGATGATGTCCGAAATTTCTTTTTCCTTATAATTTTGAAGCAAACCATATGTGGTTAATTTATCAAACTGAAATTCGCGAATCCTTTTGTTTTGGGAGCCTTTTAATACTTGTGCAGTTAAGGTGACACCAAATCGTTCTCCCATTCTTTTAATACAGGAGAATATCATGAGCGCCTCCTCCGTTATTTCGATCTGCTCCCGCTTATCCAAACAATTACTGCATTTTCCACAGCCTGCATTCTCATATTGCGAATCAAAATATTCGATAATATAAGCTTGCAGACATTTTTCAGTATGACAGTAGTGGATCATTTGTTTTAATTTATTATATTCTTGCTCTCTTTTCTGGAAATCAAGGTTGGATTCCTCAATAAGAAACTTTTGCAGCTGAATATCCTGCGGTGAAAATAATAAATAACAAGAGCTTTCGTCTCCATCCCTTCCTGCTCGGCCAGCTTCCTGATAATAAGCTTCGATATTACGCGGGAGGTTATAATGGATAACAAAACGAACATTGGATTTATCAATTCCCATTCCAAATGCATTAGTCGCGATCATAATATCAGCTTCATCAAAAACAAACTGGTTTTGTGACTCCTTACGTGCATCCTCCCCCATTCCTGCATGATACTTAGCAACAGAATGGTTCTTTTCCTTTAAGTAGCTGTATAGCTGATCAGTTTCTTTCCGGCTTGATGTATAGATAATCCCTGATTCTCTAGGATGATTCTTCAAATATTGTGTAATAAATTCTCTTTTGTTAACACCCTTCATCACGTTAAAAGCAAGATTTTCCCTTGCAAAACCCGTAATGAAGCTATCAGATTCGTGAATATGTAAGAGATTCCGAATATCATCCGCAACATCCTTTGTGGCTGTTGCTGTTAATGCTGCAACTACGGGTTCTTGATTAAGTCTGCCCAAATGATTAATGATGGAACGATAGCTTGGTCTGAAATCATGGCCCCATTGGGAAATACAATGGGCCTCATCAAATACAATCATAGATATTTGCAGAGAATTGAGCATTTCTATAAAGCTGTCTGATTCAAAACGTTCTGGAGCAACATAAATTAATTTATACTTCCCGGCAAGGATATCAGCCATTCTTTTTTTATATTCCTGCATATTAAGGGAGCTATTAATAAATGTGGCTCGAATTTCTGCAGTGATTAATGAATCAACTTGATCTTTCATTAAGGAAATTAATGGAGAGATGACAATGGCTGTTCCTGGGAGAATGAGTGCGGGAATCTGAAAGCAGAGGGATTTGCCTCCTCCAGTTGGAAGGATGCCGAGCGTATTTTTATGCTGCAGCAAATTGTGGATAATTTCCTTTTGCCCGGAACGAAATGTGGAATATCCAAAGTATTGCTTTAAATAAGTTTCTGCCTGTGCGTACAAAATATATCACCTTATTCTATTATATTTGATATAATCTTATCATTTTTCTCATAGACTTGGAAATGAATTGCTAATGCGGACACAAAAGCCATTATTAGCATAAAACAACGGTTATTTAGGATCTAATCGGACACAGAATACGTTATATACGAAAATAAGCATAAAAATCACTGTTTTTTTACATAATGAAGGAACCAATGTCCGCAAGCATAAAAAATCAACCCATTTTGCATCAAATAACGGAACTGGTGACCGCTATGCTCAGATAATCCTATCCAATACAAAAACCTCCCTAAAGGAGGTCTATAACTTAACTTTTTTTACATTTTGAACTGGTACAGCCAACCATTCGGAAGCAATTTTTGTGAAAATATCTGTCGATCCTGTTGTGTAAAAATGATGTTTTGGCTCGTCCTGACAGCTATTTAATAAGCCTTGATGATAAAGAATCGTACTAACCTCTCTTGCTGTTTCGTCTCCTGAACTAATAACGCCGACTTGTTTCCCTACTGCCTTTTGTATTAACGGCTCAAGCAATGGATAATGTGTACAACCTAATATTAGTGTATCCATTCCTTTATTTCTTAATGGCTGCAACGTTTCAGTTACGATCCTCTCAGCTAAAAGACCCTCAAATTCCCCACTTTCCACGAGGGGGACAAATTTAGGACAGGCTAGGCTATGAATCACTACCCGGCTATTAATTTGCCTTAAGGCCATTTCATATGCGCCGCTCTTTATCGTTCCTTCTGTGCCTATGACACCAATCGTTTTATTTTTTGTTTTCTTTATCGCTGCTCTTGCTCCTGGAGATATCACTCCAATTACCGGTATAGGCAGCGAACTTCTGATTTCATCTAGTGCAACGGCTGTTGCAGTGTTACAGGCAATAATTAGCATTTTGATTTGTTTGTTTAAAAGAAACCTCGTTATTTCCCAAGTAAATGCTTTAACTTCTTCACCTGGCCTTGGTCCATATGGACATCGTGCCGTATCCCCCAAATATATAATTTCCTCATTTGGGAGCTGCCTCATTACTTCCTTCACTACAGTCAAGCCTCCGACACCTGAATCAATAATACCTATCGGATTTTCCAATCGAACCGCCTCATTCTTCGCGCATATCTTGATGTAATCTTGTTAAGTTATTTTTTAGGAGCTGAACCTCTTCATCGGTGAAATTAACGAGTACCTCTTTTAAATATAATTGCCGCTTTTTAATACACTCGTCAATAATCCTTTCCCCTTCTTCCAAAAGATGGATTCGAACAACTCTTCGGTCATTAGGGTCTTTAACCCGTTTAACAAGGTTGTTTTTTTCCATACGATCAACAAGATCTGTCGTTGTGCTAAAGGCAAGATACATTTTATTCGACAGCTCTCCAATTGTCATATCTCCCTCTTCAAAAAGCCATTGGAGGGCAACAAATTGGGGTGGAGTAATTTTGTAATTGCTTAATATTTCACGGCCCTTTTGCTTAATAATGCCTGATATATAGCGCAGCTCTTTTTCTATCATAGCTACTGTATCTATTTCATCAACTGCTTTCACATCTTCTAAATCCATTACATACAACTCCTATATTGCTATTTCTATTCCAACAAGTGATATAATCCACAAGCTCTATTGCATTTATTTTCACCTTTTTTCAGCTAAATTTCAAGGCTGAATTAAATATAGAAGCGTATATTAAATATAATTTACTTATTAAATAATATAAACCGGCATCCAATAATGGATGGCCGGTCTTAATTAAAGTTCTAGCTCTCCCATTCGAAGGAGCTCTACAACAGCTTGTGATCGCCCCTTAACACCAAGCTTTTGCATGGCATTCGAAATGTGGTTCCGAACCGTCTTTTCGCTTATAAACAATTCACCAGCGATTTCTCTAGTTGTTTTATCCTGTACTAACAGTTCGAATACTTCTCTTTCTCGTTTGGTGAGTAACGGCTTATGAGTAAATTCGTTCTCCTTCAAGTATTGTAACCCTCCTTGCCTTTCGCCAGCTATGAACCGCGGGATGGGTATATATTTAGTCACAATATCTTATGTAAGGCAGAGGACTTGAGTGACACCAATTCCTTAGTGGAGAAGATTTTATTTAAAAAAGTTATTAAAATTAATTAGTAAGCTTCGTGACATGATTTTGAAGCAAAGTTTTCATTTCTTCAGTCCATGGATAGCCTTTTCCTGTTTTCTTCGAAATTTGAACCATTGTCCCTCTGCCCGTAAAGCAGACGGATCCATCCTCTTTTTTCCCCATATAGTGAAGATCTACTGAAGTTGTACCGATCGTTGCTGCCTTCACATATATTTTTAAACGTTCATCAAAGAAAACCTGCTTTAAAAAATCGCATTGCAAATCAGCTACAACGGGAATGGTTTCATTTTTTGGATTTACCCAATTCTGCATAAAGCCGATGCTTTTGAAAAATTCAATTCTTGCTACTTCAAAATAAGTAAAGGGAACTGTATTATTTAAATGACCGAACATATCTGTTTCTGAAAAACGGACCTTAACAGGATGAAAAAATTCAAAACCTTCTTCCCAAGCAGAAAAATCATTTATATAGCCTATTCTGTTCATGTAATCTCCCCCACTCTAATCAAAAGTGAATAATCATTCATTTATTCTACAATTATATAACTATTAGAATAAATTGAAAACAAAAAACCCCTCTTCCAAGTGGAAGAAGGGCTTTCGTTTATTAAACTTGATCGCTTCCAAAGAAGTTTTTGAAAGATTGTAATGTAGCTGCACGGTTTACAGCAGCGATTGATGTTGTAATAGGAATTCCTTTTGGACATGATTGCACACAGTTTTGTGAATTTCCACAGCCTGTCATTCCGCCATCTTCCATAAACGCATTTAAACGCTCAGCTTTATTCATTTCCCCAGTTGGATGGGCATTAAATAAGCGAACTTGGTTAAAGACAGCCGGTCCCATAAAGTTTGTTTTGCTATTTACATTCGGACAAGCTTCTAAACATACACCACATGTCATACATTTAGATAACTCGTATGCCCATTGACGTTTTGGTTCCGGCATACGTGGTCCTGGACCAAGATCATACGTACCGTCAATTGGAATCCACGCTTTAACCTTTTTCAATGAATCAAACATCCGGCTTCTATCTACTTGTAAGTCTCTTACAACAGGGAACGTACGCATAGGAGCTAAACGGATTGGCTGCTCTAATTGGTCAACTAGCGCCGAACAAGATTGGCGTGGTTTTCCATTAATAATCATTGAACAGGCACCGCAAACTTCCTCAAGACAGTTCATATCCCATGCTATTGGTGTTGTTTTGTCACCTTTCACATTAACAGGGTTACGGCGTATTTCCATGAGTGCTGAAATAACGTTTAAGTTCGGACGGTACTCCACTTCAAACTCTTCATCATAAGGTGCAGAATCTGGACTGTCTTGACGAGTTATAATAAAGCGAATTGTTTTTTTGTCACTCATCACTTACTCTCCCCTTCTCTTAATGTTTTTTTGTATAGTCACGTTTACGTGGTTCAATTAATGAAATATCAACTTCCTCGTAATGGAAGGCAGGAGCAGTATCTTCTCCAGTGTATTTTGCCATTGTTGTCTTTAAGAATTCTTCATCATTACGATTAGGGAATTCTGGCTTGTAATGAGCCCCACGGCTTTCATTACGGTTATATGCACCAATTGTAATAACACGAGATAAGTGAAGCATATTTTTTAGTTGACGAGTAAATGCAGCCCCTTGGTTGCTCCATTTTGCTGTATCGTTAATATTAATGTTTTTGAAACGTTCCATTAACTCTACAATTTTCTCATCCGTTTTCAATAGCTTGCTGTTTTCACGAACAACTGTCACGTTATCAGTCATCCACTCACCAAGTTCTTTATGAAGAACATAAGCGTTTTCAGTTCCATCTAAAGACAAGATGCCATTCCATTTTGCTTCCTCTTCTTTAACATGACGATCAAATACAGAAGAAGAAATAGAATCAACGCTTTTCTCAAGACCATCAATATATTTAACCGCATTTGGTCCAGCAACCATCCCACCGTAAATAGCTGAAAGTAAGGAGTTTGCACCTAAACGGTTTGCACCGTGCTGTGAATAATCACACTCACCTGCTGCAAATAAGCCAGGAATGCTCGTTTGCTGTTCATAGTCCACCCATAGTCCACCCATTGAATAGTGAACGGCAGGGAAGATCTTCATTGGAACTTTGCGTGGATCATCACCCATAAACTTCTCGTAAATTTCGATGATTCCGCCAAGTTTAATATCAAGCTCATGCGCATCTTTATGAGAAAGATCCAGATATACCATGTTTTCTCCATTAATACCTAGTTTTTGATTGACACATACATCAAAAATTTCACGTGTTGCAATATCACGCGGTACTAGGTTCCCATATGCAGGATATTTCTCTTCAAGGAAATACCAAGGCTTACCATCCTTATAAGTCCAAACACGTCCGCCTTCACCACGTGCAGATTCACTCATAAGACGAAGCTTATCGTCTCCAGGGATTGCAGTTGGATGAATTTGAATAAATTCACCATTCGCATAATAAGCCCCTTGCTGATAAACAATAGAAGCAGCTGATCCTGTATTGATCACTGAGTTTGTTGATTTACCAAAAATAATTCCAGGGCCGCCTGTAGCCATAATAACGGCATCTGCAGCAAATGTTTGGATTTCACCAGAAGTTAAATTCTGTGCTGAAATTCCACGGCAAACTCCATCATCATCAATAACGGCACCTAAGAATTCCCAGCCTTCGTATTTCGTAACAAGTCCTACAACCTCTTGTCGGCGTACTTGTTCATCTAAGGCATATAAAAGCTGCTGACCTGTTGTAGCTCCAGCAAATGCAGTACGGTGATGCTGTGTTCCACCAAAGCGACGGAAATCGAGTAAACCTTCAGGTGTACGATTAAACATAACACCCATACGGTCGAATAAATGGATAATTCCAGGTGCTGCTTCACACATTGCTTTAACTGGCGGCTGGTTTGCTAAAAAGTCTCCGCCGTAAATAGTGTCATCAAAGTGGATATATGGTGAATCTCCTTCACCCTTTGTATTAACAGCTCCGTTAATGCCGCCTTGGGCACAAACAGAGTGAGAACGTTTAACCGGTACTAAGGAAAATAACTCAACCGGAGTCCCTGATTCTGCAACTTTAATTGTTGCCATTAAGCCGGCTAGACCGCCGCCGACAACGATTACCTTACCTTTAGCCATAGTGACTCACTCCCTATTACATAGTAAAACTAAAGCAAAATTTCATCCGAACATTTTCTACTGCTTATTAAACAAATGCTGTAATCGCACGAATACCGACAATTGATAATAAAATAAAGATAACAATTGTAACGTATGTTGTTATTAATTGTGAACGAGGTGAAATTGTAATCCCCCAGCTTACACAGAAAGACCATAATCCATTAGAGAAGTGGAAGATTGTTGAAATAACGCCTACTATATAAAACCAGAACATAAATGGATTCGAAAGAATATTCTCCATCATTTGGAAATTAACATCTGCGCCAAATGCAGCTTGTACACGAGTCTCCCATACATGCCATGCAATGAAAATAAGTGTAATAACACCAGACACACGTTGCAGCATGAACATCCAGTTACGGAAGAATCCATATTTGCTTACATTGTTTTTTGCTGTAAAAGCAATATAAAGCCCATAGATGGCATGAAATAATAAAGGCAAGAAAATAATAAAGGTTTCTAAAATAATTCTAAACGGCAGATTTTCCATAAAACCTGCTGCCTTATTAAAAGACTCCTCTCCCCCTGTTGCAAAATGATTGACTACTAGATGCTGAACTAAAAATAGTCCTACTGGTATAACACCTAGCAATGAATGCAATCTGCGATTTAAAAATTCTCGATTACCCGCCATGATTTACCCCCCTATTTTTTTGCAAGATGTAAGGTGTTGTTACTTCGTATGTAAGAATTTCACCAAAACATCAATTCGAAAATGGCATATCATTTTCTTACAATTATGTGACATGTCCATTTTACTCCCAACATCCTAGAGCGTCAAGGAAACGATTACATAAAATGTTGTAAATATCAAAATCATAAAAATATATTAATATTACGTATTTTGACCTATTTAACCATATTTATTAAGTGATAACCCGTTTGGTTTAATATATTAAAAAAGTATTAATCTTCCACTGCAAAACAGCCAGCTTTTTCATCATTCTATAACTAAATTCCTTCTCATTTGTATATAATAGAAGAATAATAGAAAGAGGGGATCTTAGCTTGAACGAAACAGCTTCAGAATTAATTCCAATTGAACAAAAAGCCGAATCCATTTCTGTCTTTGGATACGAATTGATAAGGGAAGTTCTTTTACACGACATATTAGGCGATGATGCGCCTGAAATATTATATTGGGCTGGAAAAACCCTTGCACGTAAATATCCTCAAAAGACAGTGTCCGAAATAATTGATTTCTTCGAGCAAGCTTCATGGGGAAACCTAGTCCTTAAGAAAGAATCAAAAAATGAGATGGAATTTGAACTTTCAAGTTCTTTCATACAAGAGCGCTGTAAAAATAATAATCGATGCACTTTTCAGCTTGAGGCAGGGTTTATTGCTCAGCAAATTGAACTGCAATCTGAAGTAATTTGCGAATCGTATGAACATCCTAATAAAAGAAAAGGAAAAATTCAGTTTACAGTTAAATGGGATAAAAAGGACAAAATCGAATATTAACTTCTGACGAAAAAGAGGCTTTCGGTACAAAGAAAGCCTCTTTCTTAATATTAAGAATTAATCGATATACCTGATAAATGAAAGGCTTCGTGAAGGGCCTCAACAGCCTGTACCATTTTTTCTTGTCCAATAACCGTTGAAACCTTAATTTCTGATGTACTCACCATCTTTACTTCGATATCATTGGAGGCCAGCACTTCAAACATCTCAGCTGCTACCCCTGGATTTGAAACCATTCCTGAACCAATAATCGAAACTTTGGCAAGACCCGTCTCAGATTCAATACGGCTATAGTTTAATTTATTCTTACAGTTTTCTAGAACCTTTATGGTGTCATCAAGATCTTCATTTTTAATCGAGAAGGATAGATTAGCTGATTGTTCTGCTAATGTACTTTGAATAATAATATCAACATTAATATGATTTTTT
Organism: Bacillus sp. JJ1474; assembly: GCF_036965225.1. Classification (NCBI taxonomy): domain Bacteria; kingdom Bacillati; phylum Bacillota; class Bacilli; order Caryophanales; family Bacillaceae; genus Bacillus; species Bacillus sp. JJ1474. The sequence goes on from NZ_JBALPC010000009.1 coordinate 41,329, forward strand.
GCTAATTCAGAGAAGACTGTGGATAACCCAATTAAGGAGTTCGGCAACCCAATAACAGTGACTCTTGTGATTTCGTTTTCAAATGCTATTCCCCGGACAACTAAATTCTCTTCCATGTTTACTTCCTCCTCGATTATAGTCCCTGATTCACTTTCACTGCTTGAACGCACTTCAATTGGGATTTGATAGTTTTTTGCAAATTCTACTGCTCTAGGATGCAATACGCCAGCACCTAAATGAGCAAGCTCAAGCATTTCATCATAGGAAACCGCTAATAATTTTCTTGCGTCTTTAACATAGCGCGGATCTGTTGTATACACTCCTGTCACGTCTGTATAAATATCACATTTATCCGCTTTTAAAGCAGCGGCTATTGCGACTGCCGTCGTATCTGAGCCCCCACGACCCAATGTTGAAATGGATCCGTCTTCCGTTATGCCTTGGAACCCCGCAACAATTACAATCCTCCCTTCGTTAAGCTCACTTTTCAGCTTAGAAGTATCTATATCCAATATTCTTGCATTTCCGTGTACTGATTCTGTTTTTATTCCTGCCTGCCAGCCTGTTAAGGATACGGCTGGAAATCCCTTTTCTGTTAAGGCCATTGCTAATAAAGAAATCGTCACCTGTTCACCTGTAGTTAAAAGCATGTCCATTTCTCTTTTGCTTGGAGAGGAGGAAATTTCCTTTGCCAGACTGACAAGTTGATCGGTAGATTTCCCCATTGCAGAAACAACCACAACGACATCATTGCCCTTATTCTTTTCTTCGATTACCCGATTGGCAACATTTCGAATTTTTTCTACATTAGCAACAGATGTTCCACCAAACTTTTGAATGATAAGTCCCATGTTTTTCCCTCTTTCTTAATGTGAAAATTGTTGATTGGAAGCCGTCTCTTAAATTGCTTTATAAAATATGCCGGAAATACCCGATTGATTGGATTTCTGCATAAAAAAAAGCAATGAGATTCTATCCCATTGCTGTGTTTATAAACGTATAAAAAAATACGATTCACACAGTGAGATAGCTCTCCAAGACGTTTTTTGTCTTGACAATCTTACATTTATTAAATGCAAGACCAGCGAAAAAAGTTATGAGACTTTATCCACTTCGGCAAACATTCCCTTTCAAAGCTTTTCATTGAAGCTCATACTTCTCCAAGCTTTTACTATTGAAGTTCGCACCTCTACCTTCACTTTAATACTATAAAGTGATATTGAATTTTCAGTAATTATAGCATGCTCTTTTTCTTCTAACAATACTATTCCGTTAATTTTCTTTTTAATTCTTCCGCAATATTTGCGGGAATACCAATTTTTCTAAATTCCTCTATGCTAGCCTCTTTCATCTTTTTGACAGACCCAAAGGATTTTAGGAGCTGCTTCTTGCGCTTTTCCCCAATACCAGGAATTTCATCCAGCACTGACTGAAAAGCATTTTTCCCTCTAAGCTGGCGATGGAACGTTATGGCGAAACGGTGGACTTCATCTTGAATTCTTTGCAGCAGATAGAACTCCTGACTGTTTCTCCCAAGTGGAATAATTTCTAATGGATTCCCGTACAAGAGCTGTGAAGTTCTATGCTTCTCATCTTTTACCAAACCTGAGATAGGGATATCAAGGCCCAATTCATTTTCCAATACATCTCTTACTGCCTCAACATGCCCCTTTCCTCCATCAATGATGATCAAATCTGGAAGAGGCAGGTTTTCTTTTAATACCCGAGAATACCTTCTACGTACGACCTCTCGCATAGAATCATAATCATCCGGTCCCTGCACAGATTTTATTTTATATTTACGATATTCTCTTTTCTCGGGCTTGCCATCAATAAAAACAACCATGGCTGATACGGGATCTGTTCCTTGAATGTTCGAGTTATCGAAAGCCTCAATTCGATGAGGGGTATAAATACCTAGTTGGTTCCCCAAATTTTCAATCGCTTTAATGGTTCTTTCTTCATCCTTCTCAATAAGGGAGAACTTTTCTTGAAGGGCGATTTTTGCATTTTTAGAAGCTAATTGGACTAATTCTTTTTTCTGGCCTCGTTGAGGTTGAAATGTTTTTACTTCTAAAAGCTCTTCAGCCATATCTGAATTAACCGTATTAGGCAGCAATATTTCTTTTGGCTTAAAGTGATTGGCCTTTAAATAAAATTGACCTAGGTATGTTAACATTTCTTCGTCAGGCTCGTTATAAATTGGAAACATTGAAACATCCCGTTCAATTAGTTTCCCCTGTCTGATAAAGAATACCTGAACACACATCCAGCCTTTATCGACAGCAAAGCCGAATACATCTCGATCTGTAAAGTCTGTTGTTGTGATCTTTTGCTTTTCCATTGTTGCTTCAATATGAGCGATCCTATCACGGAACTCCTTTGCCTTTTCAAAGTCAAGTTCTTCAGCAGCGGCTGTCATTTTTTCTGTTAATTCTTTTTTTATTTCCTTATAGCCTCCATTTAAGAAACGGGTAATCTCATCAACCATTAATTTATATTCCTGCTCACTTACTTCTTTCACACAAGGAGCTAAACATTGTCCTAAATGATAGTAAAGGCAGACACGGTCAGGCAAGGTTGTACATTTTCTTAATGGATAAATTCGGTCAAGCAGCTTCTTTGTTTCATTTGCAGCATGGACATTTGGATAAGGCCCAAAATATTTCCCCTTATCTTTTTTAACCTTTCGGGTAGTAATGAGGCGGGGGTGTCGCTCGGCAGTTAGTTTAATAAATGGATAGGTTTTATCGTCCTTGAGCATAACATTATATTTGGGATCGTACTTTTTAATTAGGTTCATCTCAAGAATTAAAGCTTCCATATTAGAGGATGTCACAATATATTCGAGGTCTTCTATTTCATTGACTAATCTTTGTGTTTTTCCGTCATGTGAACCAGTAAAATAGGATCTGACACGATTTTTTAAAACCTTTGCCTTTCCTACGTAGATGATAGTTCCTTGACGGTCCTTCATTAGATAGCAGCCTGGCTGATCAGGCAATAGCATTAATTTATTTTTAATAATTTCATTCATTTGATCACTTCCGGAATAGAAATACTTAAGGGGTCAGACTACAAGTCAGACCCCTTACAAATCTAATCTTATTATGCATGTTTTGAAAGAAGTTCTGCAAGAGCTTCTTTCGGCTGGAAGCCAACTACTTTATCTACAACTTCTCCGTCTTTAAAAACGATTAAAGTCGGGATGCTCATAACACCATATTTTCCTGCAGTTTCTTGGTTCTCGTCTACGTCTAGCTTGACGATTTTTACTTTATCGCCCATTTCTGTATCTAGCTCTTCAAGTACTGGAGCGATCATTTTACAAGGTCCGCACCATGGTGCCCAAAAATCTGCAAGGACAACTCCTGAACCAGTTTCAGTAGAAAAAGATTGATCTGTAGCGTTTATAATAGCCATCGAAATGCCTCCTATTTTTAAGTGAATAATAAATATAACGACAGTATACCATTGTTTATTCCCACATGCTAACGATTTGCTTCGACCGTAATTTCCCCTATATTTTCAATAACTATTCATATTGAATTTTTGGTTTGAAATCATTCCTATATAGAAAACAAGCGGCATATAGCCGCTCGTTTATATAGTTAGCTTATGCATTTATTAACAGCTTCTTAAACTCTTCTGTAAGCATCGGAACTACCTCAAACAGGTCTCCGACAATCCCATAATCTGCAACCTTAAAAATATTTGCCTCAGGGTCTTTATTAATCGCTACAATAACTTTGGAGTTTGACATACCGGCAAGATGCTGAATCGCTCCTGAAATTCCGCACGCGATATAAAGGTCAGGTGTAACAACCTTTCCTGTTTGCCCAATCTGCAATGAATAGTCGCAATAATCTGCGTCACAGGCGCCACGAGAAGCCCCAACCGCACCATTTAGAACTTTTGCAAGCTCTTTTAATGGACCAAAGCCTTCCTCACTCTTGACTCCGCGCCCTCCAGCAATTACAACCTTCGCTTCAGAAAGATCGACTCCTTCGCTTGCCTTGCGGACAACCTCTTTAATAATGGTGCGGAGATCTTTAATATCAACTGATAGAGAAGAAACGTCTCCTGTTCTAGATTCGTCCTTTTCAAGCGGGCTAATATTATTCGGGCGGATCGTAGCGAAAATTAAACCATCAGTAACAATTTTCTTTTCGAATGCTTTTCCTGAATAAATAGGACGAGTGAAAACTAAGTTGCCTCCTGTTATTTCTAAGGCAGTTACATCGGATATCAATCCTGAGCTTAATTTAGCTGCAATTTTTGGAGCTAGATCCTTGCCTAAAGCTGTATGGCCAAAAATCAGTCCATCCGGCTTTTCTGCATCAATGACAGCCATAACAGCCTGTGAGTAGCCATCTGATGTATATTGCTTAAGTTTTTCATTTTCAATGGTTACAACACGGTCCGCACCATATTGGATTAATTCTCCGCCTAAAGCGCTTACAGAATCGCCAATTAATATTCCTACAACTTCTCCGCCTTCTGCTGCGGTTTTTGCTGCAGCCACTGCTTCAAAGGATACATTACGCAATGATCCGTCACGGACTTCACCTAAAACTAATACTTTTCTAGCCATTATGCTTTACCCCCTGCGTTCATATTCTTGTATATTCCGATCAGACTACTTTTGCTTCAGTATGAAGAAGTTGTACAAGCTCTTTTACTTGATCTGCAAGCTCGCCTTCGAGGATTTTCCCTGCCTCTTTTTTAGGGGGAAGATAGATTTCAATTGTTTTTGTCTTTGCCTCAACATCGTCTTCCTCAAGGTCAAGATCATCAAGCTCAAGCTCATCAAGCGGTTTTTTCTTTGCTTTCATAATCCCTGGCAATGATGGGTAGCGTGGTTCATTTAATCCTTGCTGAGCTGTTACTAATAAAGGCAGGCTTGTCTCAATTATTTCGGAATCCCCTTCAACATCACGAACAACAGTTACATTACTGCCCGCAATATCGAGCTTTGTAATCGTTGTGACATAAGGAATATTTAGAAGTTCAGCTACCCGAGGTCCAACTTGGCCCGAACCGCCGTCAATCGCAACGTTTCCAGCAATGATTAAGTCAGCATTCTTGTCTTTTAAATATTCGGAAAGAATTTTTGCAGTTGTAAATTGATCACCGTATTCTAAGTCATCTTCAGTATTAATTAATACAGCTTTATCAGCACCCATAGCAAGGGCAGTACGAAGCTGTTTCTCAGTTTCTTCATTTCCGACAGAGACAACCGTTACTTCTCCGCCATTTTCATCACGAACTTGAATAGCTTCCTCGATTGCATATTCATCATAAGGGTTAATGATAAATTCTGCTCCATCTTCGTTTATTTGACCGCCTGAAATCGTAATTTTCTCTTCTGTATCAAAGGTTCTTTTCATTAAAACATAGATGTTCATGATATCCCTCCTAATAGTAAAAGCGTTAGTGCCTCGCCCAGGGGCTTATGACCTCCGACGTACAGGACGTACTAGTGCAGATGAAGACATTAGGCCGTGCCGTTTTTAGTCGGCGAGCCCCTAGGCACTGCAGCTAGATAAAAAAAAGCTAATGACTGAAAAATGAAGGTTAAACGTGTAGCGAAAAATTTCATCACTTCTAAAGATTAAGAAAATTCATTTCGTACGGGCCGTATACCCCGTACATGATAATTATAATAGATTGCTAGAAAAATTGTTATCGAAAAAAAATAATTATTTCTATTTTCCTGTAAATTTCGGTTCTCTTTTCTCGATAAATGAAGAAATTCCTTCTTTTCCATCCTCTGAGACAAATACATCTCCGAACAGTTGTGCTTCCATCTTTACCCCTTCAAAGTATTCTTTAGGCTTTGAATAGTTTAAAAGATCGATAGCAGCCTTAATGGAAACTGGACTCTTCTTGGCAATTTTCTTTGCTATGTTATAGGCATTTTCTAAAAGCTCGCTTTCAGGGTAAGCATGGTTGGCAAGACCATATTGTACTGCCTCTAATCCTGTTATCGGATCACTTGTAAAAAGCATTTCGGCAGCCTTAGCTGTACCAACGAGCCTCGGAAGACGCTGTGTTCCTGCAAACCCGGGGATTAATCCAAGCTGCAGCTCAGGCAGCCCAAGCTTAGAATTCTCGGCGACTAATCGAAAATGACATCCCATAGCAAGCTCTAACCCACCGCCAAGTGCGGCACCATGAATGGCAGCTATGATAGGCTTAGGGAATGTTTCCATTCGTTCAAATAATTCTTGGCCATAGGTTGAAAGTTTAGAGAAATCATCTCCAGTTTTGATTGTTGTAAATTCTTTAATGTCTGCTCCTGCTGAAAAGAAACGCCCTTCTCCGTGTATTAAGATGACCCTGATTTCGTCATTGGCTTCAATTTCATCTAATAAAGCCGATAACTCCTTCAATAATCCTGAAGAAAGAGCATTTGCCGGAGGGCGTTCAATCGTAATAGTAGCTACCATATCCTGATTTGACCATTTTAAATACTCCATATTTCATCCCCTTTTCTTTCAAAAAAATTCAATGGTTATTGACGCGCGGCACAGCCATTGAGAAGCAGTTGATGCACGGGTCCTGCTAACGAGGTTAAATCATACTTTTGCTCATTCATCACCCAAGTTGTGACTGTCTCATCCATCGTGCCAAAAATCATTTGGCGTGCTAATCGGGTATCTAAAGCGGCAGAAAACTCACCGTTTTCTTTTCCTTCTACTAGTATTTTTTCAACTAAAGAAAGAACTCCTTTTAGAACTTCATTAATTTTATGACGGATCTCCTTATTGGACTGTCTGAGTTCCAATTGAGTCACGATGGCAAGATGACGATCCTCAGAAAGCATATTAAAATGTGTTTCAACCAATACTAATAATTTCTCTGCGGCTGTTTCTTTTCCTGCAATTTTCTCTTCATATTTCTCAACAAAGTATCCCATTTTTTCTTGAAAGAGAGAGATAAGGATATCTTCTTTATTCTTAAAATATAAGTAAATCGTTCCGTCAGCAACGCCAGCCTGCTTGGCAATTTTGGAAACCTGTGCCTGATGATACCCGTTCTCTGCAATGGCTATGACTGCGGCATCAATGATTTGACGATATTTAGGTTTGTTCTTTTTCATCGTGTCCCTCCTTCCAAGAAAGTGTAGGCTTTTATCTGTATAAAGGGCGAATGATTGCTAATCATAATGAATGAATCGTCATTCATATTTTTATAATAGTTCTACAATTCCGTTCTGTCAAGAAACTGTTGTGCAATTTTTGATGGACGGATCTATTATGTCATTTATTAAAAAATGGTACAAGCCTAATTCTTCAAAAATAAAGAGCCGAAGTAGAAGCTCGGACTCAAAATTAAGCCTGCTTTTCCTGATCATCATTTAGTCTCTTTTTTTCTTCATCTATCAGGGCTCTTCTCAATATTTTTCCAACAGCTGTTTTCGGAAGCGCATCCCGGAATTCGTAAAGTCGTGGAACCTTATAAGCTGCTAGGTATTTTCGGGCAAACTCATTTAATTCTTCTTTATTTGCGTTTGTCCCTTCTTTTAAGACAATATAAGCTTTTACCGTTTCTCCACGATATGGATCAGGTACTCCAGCTGCTACAACCTCCTGTACGGCAGGGTGTTCATAAAGGACTTCTTCAATTTCACGCGGATAAATATTATAGCCGCCAGCGATAATCATATCCTTCTTACGGTCAACAACATAGAAATAGCCTTGTTCATCCATATACCCGAGGTCACCCGTTAAAAGCCAGCCATCCTTTAAGGATTCAGCTGTTTCCTCTGGACGATTCCAATATCCCTTCATGACTTGCGGACCCTTAACGACAATTTCTCCAATCTCACCGGACGGAAGAAAATCTCCAGTTTCTAATGACAGAATTGCTGCATCTGTATCTGGCCATGGTACACCAATACTTCCCTTTACACGCGGACGATCCCAGAGAAAATTAGCATGGGTTACCGGTGAAGATTCTGTTAAACCATAGCCTTCAACAAGCTTGCCGCCTGTTACCTCTTCAAACTTTTGCTGTACCTCTACAGGTAGAGCTGCTGAACCGCTTATACACGAATCAATAGAGGAAAGATCATATTTCCCCAAATCCGGATGATTTAATAGTCCAATATAGATGGTTGGAGCCCCTGGGAACAGAGTCGGTCTTTGTTTTTGAATCGTCTTCAATGTTGTCTCTACATCGAATTTTGGCAGCAAAACCATTTTGTGCGCTTCCATAACCGATAAAATTAACACCGTTGTCATTCCGTACACATGGAAAAATGGCAATAAGCCTAGAACAACCTCTTGCCCACGTTTACATTTATAAAGCCAAGCCTTACACATGGACGCATTTGCGACAAGATTCCGATGTGTCAGCATAACCCCTTTCGGAAATCCAGTCGTTCCACCTGTATATTGTAATAGCGCTAAATCTTCTTCGAAATCAAATTCATATTCCTTCAGTTTTTTCGCTGGCTGCTTTAGAATTTCAGTTAATAAATGGTTGCTTCCTTCATGCCTGACGTTTACAACGATTCCATATTGCTTCTTTTGCAGAAAAGGATAAACTAAGTTTTTCGGAAAAGGAAGGAAGTCTTTGATAGCGGTTACAATTATATGCTGTAAATCAGTTTGCGGCTTAACCTTCGTTGTCTTTGGAAACAATATATCCATCGTAATGATCGCCTTCGCCGCTGAATCCTTCATTTGGTATTCAAGCTCCCGCTCCGTATAAAGAGGGTTCGTTTGTACGACAATTCCTCCAGCTATTAGGATGCCAAAATAACTAATAACAGCAGGCGGAATATTCGGCAGCATAATAGCTACCCGATCACCTTTCCCAATTCCAAGTTCCTGAAGATAGGAAGCAAGCTTTAAAGAGGATTCATAAATGGTTCGATAAGTAAATTCCTTTCCCATGAAATGAATGGCAATTTTCTCTGGATGATCATCAGCCGCTTTTTTTAAATAGTCTTGAACAGGCTGATTTGGATATGTCAAAGATGAGGGTATTTCTTCCGGATACGTTTGAAGCCAAGGCTTATTAGGTAACAACATATTCCCTCCTTCTAAAGTATTAAATATTTAGAACATTCCAATTGTTCGTTCTTATTATAATATAATGAAGTTTACATGACAATTGGAATAATAGGTTTTTGTATATTTTTAACATGTCCAAATAATCA
>NZ_JBALPC010000010.1:0-18816 GCF_036965225.1 Bacillus sp. JJ1474
CCCATCAGCCGCCCCATATAATAATTTGAAATACTTTTGAATGATGGCGATTGTGGCGAAGTGGTTAACGCATCGGATTGTGGTTCCGACATTCGTGGGTTCGATTCCCATCAGTCGCCCCATTATATTAAATAGTGGAACCTTTATTATAATTTTTGATATAATAACATTAATATTTTATTTTTTTGGGCTATAGCCAAGCGGTAAGGCATCGCACTTTGACTGCGACATGCGTTGGTTCGAATCCAGCTAGCCCAGCCATTTGCGGAAGTAGTTCAGTGGTAGAACACCACCTTGCCAAGGTGGGGGTCGCGGGTTCGAATCCCGTCTTCCGCTCCATTTTATATTAAGGCGGCATAGCCAAGTGGTAAGGCATAGGTCTGCAAAACCTTGATCACCGGTTCAAATCCGGTTGCCGCCTCCAATTTTTAAATTAAGTTTTTTATATACGCCGGGGTGGCGGAACTGGCAGACGCACAGGACTTAAAATCCTGCGGTAGGTGACTACCGTACCGGTTCGATTCCGGTCCTCGGCACCATTGATATATAATAATGCGCCCGTAGCTCAATTGGATAGAGCGTCTGACTACGGATCAGAAGGTTATGGGTTCGACTCCTTTCGGGCGCGCCATTATATCAAATAATAAGTTTTTTCGGGAAGTAGCTCAGCTTGGTAGAGCACTTGGTTTGGGACCAAGGGGTCGCAGGTTCGAATCCTGTCTTCCCGACCATCTTAAATAATATGGGGCCTTAGCTCAGCTGGGAGAGCGCCTGCCTTGCACGCAGGAGGTCAGCGGTTCGATCCCGCTAGGCTCCACCATATTTAATATATAATTAAATATAATCCTTAATTTGGCGGTGTAGCTCAGCTGGCTAGAGCGTACGGTTCATACCCGTAAGGTCGTGGGTTCGACCCCCTCCGCCGCTACCAAATTAGGACCTTTAGCTCAGCTGGTTAGAGCAGACGGCTCATAACCGTCCGGTCGTAGGTTCGAGTCCTACAAGGTCCACCATATGTTTATTATTTGGAGGAATACCCAAGTCCGGCTGAAGGGATCGGTCTTGAAAACCGACAGGCGGGTCAAACCGCGCAGGGGTTCGAATCCCCTTTCCTCCTCCATATTATGCTAAATATAAGCATAGTAAAAATCATATAAATACTATTATCGCGGGGTGGAGCAGTCCGGTAGCTCGTCGGGCTCATAACCCGAAGGTCGCAGGTTCAAATCCTGTCCCCGCAATTGGTCCGGTAGTTCAGTTGGTTAGAATGCCTGCCTGTCACGCAGGAGGTCGCGGGTTCGAGTCCCGTCCGGACCGCCATATTGTGGCTCAGTAGCTCAGTCGGTAGAGCAAAGGACTGAAAATCCTTGTGTCGGCGGTTCGATTCCGTCCTGAGCCACCATTTAATTATTACTAAATGCGGGTGTAGTTTAGTGGTAAAACCACAGCCTTCCAAGCTGTTGATGAGGGTTCGATTCCCTTCACCCGCTCCAAAATATGGGCCTATAGCTCAGCTGGTTAGAGCGCACGCCTGATAAGCGTGAGGTCGATGGTTCGAGTCCATTTAGGCCCACCATTTTTATTTTATCTTTGTTCCGCAGTAGCTCAGTGGTAGAGCATTCGGCTGTTAACCGAACGGTCGTAGGTTCGAATCCTACCTGCGGAGCCATTATGGGGAAGTACTCAAGAGGCTGAAGAGGCGCCCCTGCTAAGGGTGTAGGTCGCGTAAGCGGCGCGAGGGTTCAAATCCCTCCTTCTCCGCCATTATAAGGCCCGTTGGTCAAGCGGTTAAGACACCGCCCTTTCACGGCGGTAACACGGGTTCGAATCCCGTACGGGTCATAAAAAAGGTTGTCAACCAATTGTGTTGGCAGCTTTTTTTTTACTTATTTATAGTTAATTATAGATCTGGATGTAAAAAGATACCATGGACTAAGATTCTATGGTATTTTTTGTATATAGGGCAAATACACAATTTAAGTGAGAGGAATAACATAGAAAAGCCATAAGGAGAAACAAAAAATGATTAAGTATATTATTTTTGATTTTGATGGAACGATTGCCAATTCTCAATATGCATTTGTTTCTGCCTGGAATCATCTAGCTGAAAAGCACCGATTTAAAAAACTAGAGCATGATAGGTTAGAGGATTTAAAAAAACTAACCATTAAAGAACGAAGTAAGTTGTTAAATTTTCCAATGTATAAATTGCCCATTGTGATGCCGGAATTCTACACAGCCTATCGCCAATCAATATTAGACGTGACCCTATTTGAAGGGATAAAGGAATTATTAGATGAATTAGAGAGTAGAGGTTACCATACGGCCATTATTTCTTCTAATTCAGAGGAAAATATTAGGCAGTTCTTAAATCGTAATGACGTTAAGGTACCTGATATTCTTTGTTCCAGTCGCATTTTTGGTAAGGATAAAATGATAAAAAAGTTCTTAAAATCTCACAATGTGCAGTCTTCCGAGGTTATTTATGTAGGAGATGAGCATCGGGATATCGTTGCCTGCAAGAAGTGTAATGTAAAAGTTATATGGGTTGGTTGGGGCTATGATGGCATAGAAGTGGTTCAATCTGAAAATCCTGATTATATGATTCAAACGCCAGATGAAATTCTGCAAATCATTTAGAGTATCCCAATTAAATTCACCAAAAGATATCTTTAGTCATTCTTAAACGCTTGGAAAAATGCAATTCCAAGCGCTTTTTTTAATACTGGTCTTTTCTGCTAGTCAAACCTTTCATCTTTTTCACGCAATTTCCTTCCAGGGTTATCAAGGTCAAATTCCGATGTTATGCCAGTGGACGGACCTCTAAACATTTCTCCAACTGCAATAATCTTTCCATCTGGCGGTCCAAATAGGGGGACCTTCACTTCATCTTTAGAAGCCTCTTTAATTAAAAACTCTTCTTCTTTATTACTCAATTTATATGTCTCCTTTAAATAAATAGTTTTGTGTAAGAAGCCGGAACCATCAACCCAGGCTGGTGCCAGAACCAGCTGTTATATGCAAGGCCCGGTCATCATTAGTTCGTCTCAATACTCACCCCCAACAAAAAGCTATTCAAGAGTCTTGTCCAAAAGTAAGTAAAGCTCTGAATTCACAGTGCTGCATGTTTTATTTTGTCAATCCAGGCAATAAATTATGTCGAAATTTCAAGATTACCTTTATATCTTGCTGTTAATTGGCAAATTGTTAAGTTTGTTGTCAAAAAGTTTAGAAAAACTTTACAAGGTCTTTTTCCAAATCACTCGAATATAATCATGGAAGCTATTGCAGTTAGAAGGAGAAGAGCGACATGAACACAGTTTTTCCAACAGACTATCAAATGCATTTATTTCATGAGGGTACCCTTTTTGAAAGTTATAGACTCTTTGGTGCACATATTATGAAAGAAGATGAAAAGGTAAAGACTCGGTTTTGTGTCTGGGCACCGAATGTGGAAATTGTCAGATTAGTTGGTGATTTTAATGATTGGAATGGAGAGGGGTACCACTTACATAGAGTAAATAATGAAGGAATTTGGATGACTCATATTGAGATGGATCTACAGGGGTGTTTATACAAATATGAAATGATTACAAAAGAAGGCAAGCGTTTTTTGAAATCGGACCCGTTTAGCTTTTATTCGGAAAAAAGACCGGATACAGCTTCCATTGTATACTCTCTTGATGGCTATCAGTGGAATGACGATCATTGGATGCAGAAAAGAGAAAAAAGAAATAGCCTATCGGAGCCAATGGCCATTTATGAAGTCCATTTAGGATCGTGGCGAAAGACAAAGGATGGCTGCTTCTTATCGTATAAAGAATTAGCCGCTGAATTAATTCCGTATATTGTGGAGCTTGGATTTACCCATATTGAATTGTTACCCCTTGTCGAGCACCCGCTCGACGAATCGTGGGGCTATCAGGGAACAGGCTATTATTCCGTCACAAGCCGCTATGGTACGCCACATGATTTTATGTATTTTATTGATCAATGCCATCAAAACGGCATCGGGGTTATTCTTGATTGGGTGCCTGGACATTTTTGCAAGGATGCTCATGGGCTATATAAGTTTGACGGAACAAATTTGTATGAATATGAAAATCCTTGGGACAGTGAAAATGCTGTTTGGGGTACTGCAAACTTTAATTTTGGAAAAAGTGAAGTACATAGCTTTCTCATTTCAAATGCGCTTTTCTGGATGGAAACCTATCACATTGATGGTTTTCGCCTTGATGCAGTATCTAATATTATTTATTGGCCGAATCGACATGAGGAAACGGAAAATCCATTGGGCATCCACTTTTTGCAAAAATTAAACAAGACCATTTATGAGCGAGATCCTGCATTCTTAATGATGGCTGAAGACTCGAGTGAATGGCCGCAAGTGACCTCACCCGTACATTACGGCGGACTAGGCTTCCAATACAAATGGAATATGGGCTGGATGAATGATGTCCTTAGCTATATGGAAACAACACCTGATTCTCGGTCGAATGTTCATGGAAAAATGACCTTTTCCTTGTTGTATGCCTTTAAAGAAAACTTTGTTCTACCCTTTTCTCATGATGAGGTAGTTCATGGGAAAAGGTCACTTCTAGATAAGATGCCGGGTGATTACTGGAGCAAGTTTGCCCAGCTGCGACTGTTGTTAGGCTATATGATTGCTCACCCTGGAAAAAAACTATTATTTATGGGGACAGAACTAGGGCAATTTTCAGAATGGAAGACTAATGAGCAGCTTGATTGGCATTTGCTTGAGTACGATATGCATATGAAATTAAATGGGTATGTAAAGGAATTGCTGAAGCTATATAAGCGTTCAAGGCCGTTTTTCGAGATGGATTTTCTTCAAGAGGGCTTTGAGTGGATTGATGTAAATAACCATCAGCAATCGATCTTTTCTTTTATCCGCAAAGGAAGAAGGGAAGGTGAGCATTTGATTGTCATCTGTAATTTTACAGAGCGTGTTTATGAAGATTATTGGGTAGGTGTTCCACAAAAGGGGTCATACAGGGAAATATTTAATGGTGATAAAGCGGAATTTGGTGGAGCTGGCTTTATAAATAAGAAGGTTTTAAAGACGGAAGATGAACCGTATCATGGGAAGCCATATTCGGTAAAAATGACGATAGCCCCCTTTGGCGTATCGATATTACGACCTGTTAAGCATCGAAAGGAGAGAAAAGGAAATGGTAAGGAAGAAGTGCGTAGCCATGTTATTGGCCGGAGGGAAAGGGAGCAGACTCCATTCGTTGACTGAAAACCTAGCTAAGCCTGCAGTGCCCTTTGGAGGGAAGTATCGGATTATTGATTTCACTTTGAGCAATTGTACAAATTCAGGCATTGATACAGTTGGGGTGCTGACGCAATATCAGCCACTTGTTTTGAATTCTTATATAGGAATCGGAAGTGCCTGGGACTTAGATCGAAGAAATGGCGGAGTTACGGTTCTCCCGCCTTACAGTGAATCATCTGAGGTCAAGTGGTATACGGGAACAGCGAGCGCCATTTATCAGAATATCAATTATTTAAAGCAACATAACCCAGAATACGTATTAGTCCTTTCAGGTGACCATATTTATAAAATGAATTATGAACTCATGCTTAATTACCATATTGAAAAAGGTGCCGATGCCACGATTTCAGTTATTGAAGTTCCTTGGGAAGAAGCAAGCCGATTCGGAATTATGAATACGAGTGATGAAATGGTGATTACCCAATTTGAGGAAAAACCGGATGTGCCAAAAAATAATTTGGCTTCCATGGGTATATACATATTCAATTGGTCCCTTCTAAAGGAATATTTAGAAAGGGATGCAAAAGACCCTAATTCCAGCCATGACTTTGGCAAGGATATTATTCCGTTACTTTTAGCAGAAGAAAAGCAGTTATATGCTTACCCGTTTAAAGGCTATTGGAAGGATGTCGGAACCGTTAAAAGCCTTTGGGAGGCTAATATGGACTTATTAGATGAGACATGTGAATTAAATTTATTTGATTATAATTGGCGGATTTACTCCGTTAACCCGAATCATCCGCCACAATATATTTCAACTGAGGCAAAAATTACAGGATCTCTTATTAACGAAGGCTGTACCATTGAGGGAAATATTGATAAGTCAGTTCTTTTCCAAGGGGTAACAGTCGGGAAAGGATCATTCATACGTGAAGCTGTGGTCATGCCTAATGCCAAAATTGGTAAAAACGTTATGATTGAAAAAGCCATTATTCCTTCCAATATCCATATACCTGATGGAATGATGATTAGCGGTTCAATGGAAAACGATGAGATTGTATTAGTTTCAGAAGAAATGCTTCGAAAATATGTTTCTTAAAAAACAGTTTTTTAGTACGGCTGGGGGAAAGTGGTTTTGATGACAAAATTTGTAGAGTGTGCAGCTATTGACTGTGGGAGGGAAAGATTGTGAAGAATCGTTTGCTTGGTGTAATTGATGCAACAACCTATCACGAAGAATTGGGGGAGCTGATGATTCATCGATCGCTTGGAGCGGTCCCCTTTGCCGGCAGGTACCGCCTTATCGACTTTATTCTTTCCAATATGGTGAATTCTGATATAGAAAGTGTAGCGATTTTCCCTAAATTTCAATATCGCTCATTAATGGATCATTTAGGTTCAGGGAAGAATTGGGACCTTAATAGAAAAAGAGATGGCCTTTTCTTTTTCCCATCACCAATGATTGAAGGATCCCAAAATGGAATTGGCTCCTTTAATCATTTTGCTGCAAACTTAGATTATTTTTACCGAAGTAATCAGGAATACGCACTTATCGCAAATTGCTTTACGGTCTTTAATATGGATTTTCGCCCTGTTCTAGACCTGCATATTCATGCGGGGTGTGATATAACGGAAATCCGCCAACAGGGGCGGTCCCTGGAAATGTACTTAGTAAAGACGTCTTTTCTAATAGAACTCATTAAGTCACGTGAACATACAGGATATACTTGCATGAACGATGTCGTCAATGATTTAAACCACTCTTACTTAATATGCAGCTATGAATATGATGGCTTTGCAGAAAAGATTGATTCTATTCAAACGTATTTTCAAGTAAGCATGGACCTTCTACAGCCGCATATTTGGAGAGAGCTGTTTCCTCAGGAGAACCCGATTTATACAAAGGTAAAGGATGAACCGCCTGCAAGATATTTCGAAGGGGCATCAGTACAGCATTCCATGATTGCTAATGGGTGCCAAATTATGGGGGATATCAAAAATAGTATTATCTCTCGCGGTGTTAAGATTGGAAAAGGCTCAGTTATTAAAAATTGCATTATTATGCAAAAAAGCCAGATAGGGGAAAATTGCCATTTGGATTCGGTTATTTTAGATAAAGATGTGAAGGTCGCATCTGGAACTGTTTTAGCTGGTTCAAGTCAATCTCCGTATGTCATTCAAAAAGGAACCGTGCAAGGAGCTCTGATGAATTTGTGAAAGTATTGTTTGTTGTATCCGAATGTGTTCCATTTGTAAAATCGGGAGGACTGGCTGACGTTGCTGGTTCTCTTCCTAAGGAAATCAAAAAGCTAGGCACAGATATCCGAGTTATCCTCCCAAAATACCAATCTATAAATGAAGAATATAAAGTTAAAATGAAAAAGACTGCAGAATTTTCCGTGCAGGTAGGGTGGAGAAATCAGTATTGCGGGATCGAAGAACTTCAATTCGAGGGGATCACCTATTATTTTATAGACAATGAATATTATTTTTTTCGGGAAAATTTATATGGATATTTTGACGATGGGGAGCGGTTTGCTTATTTTAATAGGGCAGTATTGGATTGTCTCGAGTTGATCGATTTCTTCCCGGACATTATACATTGTCATGATTGGCATACGGGGATGATTCCGTTTCTATTAAAAGCTCAGTATCAGGCGATAGAGAGGTATAAAGACATCCGCACGGTGTTTACTATTCATAACTTGAAGTTTCAAGGAATTATGCCACGTGAGGCTCTGCAGGATTTATTTGGACTGAGCAATCAATATTTTCATATCGATCATCTGGAATTCTACGGGCAAATTAGCTTTATGAAGAGTGCCATTGTTGCAGCAGATAAGATTACAACAGTGAGCCCCACATATATGCATGAGATTCAAATGGAGCACTACGGGGAAAGGCTGCATGGATTGTTAAAGAAGAGGATGGATGATTTTGAAGGGATCATAAATGGGATAGATGCAGCCCTCTATGATCCGAAGAATGATCCCTGCCTATTGGAGAGATATAATCCTGAGGCAATTGAAAGGAAACAGGTTAATAAAAGATATATTCAGGAGAAATTTGGGCTTCCAAGTCATATGAATACCCCTTTAGTTGCGATGATTACGAGATTAACAGAGCAAAAGGGAATTGATCTTGTTCGCTGTGTTTTCCAGGAGCTCATGTCGGAGGATATCCAAATGATTATACTGGGAACAGGTGATATTCAGTTTGAGCAATTTTTCCGAGAGATGGAATGGGCTTATCCAGAAAAATGCAGAGCTTATATTGGCTTTGATGAGGAACTGGCACACCAGCTGTACGCTGGAGCTGATCTCTTTCTAATGCCATCAAAATTTGAGCCGTGTGGCCTTGGGCAAATGATCGCAATGAAATATGGCGCTATTCCTGTTGTTAGAGAAACAGGTGGATTAAATGATACAGTTCAGTCTTTTAATGAACTTACTGGTGAAGGAACCGGCTTTACATTTGGCCATTTTAATGCCCATGACATGCTGTTTACCGTGCAAAAGGCACTCCGCTTTTATCGGGATGAATTGTACTGGAGAAACATTGTCAGAAATGCCATGACAGCGGATTTTAGTTGGGCGCAATCTGCTGAAAAATACAATGGGCTATATTCCGAAATCATCTCTAGGAGTGAAAGTCATGTTTTCTAATAAGGAAGAGTTCAAAGAGTCTTTCTTAAAAAGGCTGGAAATGATATGTGGAAAAAGCTTTGGAGAAAGCACGAAAAGGGACCATTACTTTACAATAGGGAATATGATTAGGGAATATGTCAGCACTAGCTGGATCAACACGAATGAACGTTATCGAAGTAATAGAGGCAAGCAAGTTTACTATATTTCCATCGAGTTCTTGCTTGGCCGGCTGCTCCATCATAATTTGCTTAACTTAGGGCTAGAGGATGTTGTGAAGGCTGGATTAAAGGATTTAGGGATAGATTTATATGAATTGGATGAGATAGAGGCTGATGCAGGATTAGGGAACGGAGGGCTTGGGAGACTAGCTGCCTGTTTCATGGACTCTCTAGCCTCGTTAAATTTGCCGGGGCATGGCTGTGGGATCCGCTATAAGCACGGTTTATTTGAGCAGAAGATTGTTGATGGCTATCAAATTGAGCTGCCAGAGCAATGGTTGCGGCATGGGCATGTGTGGGAGGTTAGGAGAGCGGATTTAGCAATTGAGGTTCCTTTTTGGGGGAGTGTTGAAGCTAGGGAAGAAAATGGTCGGCTCGTATTTCGGCACGAGAAAGCGGAACTGATTTCGGCTGTCCCTTATGATTTGCCAATTGTCGGTTACAAGACGGAAACGGTAAATACCCTCAGACTCTGGAATGCGGAACCCTCGCCCTACCCTATTCATAAGGATATTATGAAATATAAACGGGAAACAGAGTCCGTTTCTGAATTTCTATATCCGGACGATACACATGATGAGGGAAAAATACTTCGGTTAAAACAGCAATATTTTCTTGTTTCAGCAAGCATTAGGTCGATTATTCGCTCCTATAAAAAGCAGCATGAGACTTTACATGATTTTCACGAATATGTAAGTATTCATATTAACGATACACACCCTGTCCTAGCTATCCCAGAGTTAATGCGAATATTAATCGATGAAGAGTGCATGGGATGGGATGAGGCTTGGTATATTACCGTGAACACGATTTCGTATACGAATCATACAACCTTGTCAGAAGCGCTGGAAAAATGGGCAGTCCGTTTATTTCAGCCTCTGCTGCCGCGGATTTATATGATAGTAGAAGAAATCAACGAGCGGTTTTGCCAACAGCTTTGGGATTTGTATCCTGGTGAATGGGAACATATCGAAAGTATGGCAATAATCGCCCATGAAGAAGTGAGGATGGCTCACCTCGCCCTTGTCGGAAGCTATAGCGTAAATGGGGTAGCTGCCCTTCATACTGAAATTTTGAAGAAAAGGGAAATGAGCTCTTTTTATCACGTATTCCCTGAAAAATTTAATAATAAAACAAATGGCATTACTCATAGAAGATGGCTGTTAAAAGCCAATCCCCTTCTCTCTGGGCTTATTACGGATGGAATTGGAAGTGAATGGGTTCGAGAACCAGCCCAACTTAGTCAATTAAACAAATTTGAAGAAGACAAAGCTTTTCTTCAAAACTTATCCCGCATTAAACAGCAAAATAAGGAAAGGCTCGCTAGAAGAATTAACAATCAGACCGGCATTGTGGTAGATCCCTCCTCTATATTTGATATTCAGGTAAAACGCCTCCATGCTTATAAAAGGCAGTTACTCAATATTTTGCATGTCATGTATTTATATAATCAGCTAAAAGAGGATTCAAGCTTCAATATGCACCCGCGTACTTTTATCTTTGGAGCCAAAGCCTCTCCCGGATACTATTATGCAAAGAAAAT
The DNA here is from genome assembly GCF_036965225.1 of Bacillus sp. JJ1474. Classification (NCBI taxonomy): domain Bacteria; kingdom Bacillati; phylum Bacillota; class Bacilli; order Caryophanales; family Bacillaceae; genus Bacillus; species Bacillus sp. JJ1474. The sequence continues at coordinate 10,648 of NZ_JBALPC010000010.1, forward strand.
TATTAAGCTCATCAATACAGTCGCGGATAAAGTCAACCGGGATGCCAGGACTAATGAAAAGTTAAAGGTCATTTTCCTCGAAAATTATCGTGTCTCTATAGCTGAAGAGGTTTTTCCAGCGGCAGATGTAAGCGAGCAAATTTCTACTGCCAGTAAGGAGGCTTCTGGTACTGGAAACATGAAATTTATGATGAATGGCGCTCTAACGGTAGGGACTCTGGACGGGGCAAATGTTGAAATAATGGAAAAGGCAGGTCCGGAAAATATCTTTATTTTTGGCCTTACTGCTGACAAAGTTCTTCAATATTATCAGCATGGCGGTTACAATTCAATGGATTACTATCATCATGACAAAAGAATTCGTCAAGTAGCCGATCAATTAATTAATGGTTTTTTCCCGGAAGCTGATGATGAATTTGAACCGATTTTTGATTCATTACTTACGGAAAATGATCAATATTTTGTACTGAGGGATTTTGATTCTTATGTGAATATTCAGAGGCAGGCAGGAATAGCATATGAAGATCAAAGTAAATGGCTGAAAATGAGCTTGAGAAATATTGCTGCTTCTGGTTATTTTTCCAGCGACCGCACAATTCGTGAGTATGCTGAAGAGATATGGAGGATTCAGTCTATTTAGGATGTTGAAAGTATGAAAGGGTGCAATTTGCACCCTTCTCACTAAGCTGTGTGAGCGTTCCATGAACTAAATTGGTAGAGGATTTTGAAAAAACCTAACATAGAAGGGCCCAATGTAAGCGTTTTGAAGGGGATTTTGTCAAAACCCTAACATAGTAAGGCCTAATGTAAGCATTTTGGAGAAAGCCCCGTCAAAACCATCTTTAAAGGGGCAGCTTACTACTATTGTAATAAATCCTCCAATTGTTTCTGCCAATTTGGATTTTTATCTACAATAATTAAGACTGCCCCTTTCATAAATTATTCTTCTTCTTCCTCTTCTACATAACCATCTGTATATCGATAGTGTAAATCGCCAAACTGTGTATCGGTGCCGACTTCATCAAGCATGGCTTCGTATTCTTCATGCTTTTTCGAAGGATAAATGATTCTATCTGTCCCTTCAATGTTATTAGCAATAAAGGTTTCATAATCCTCCGTAAAGCCTTCATCATCATGCCCTTCGTTATAAAGGGAATTATAATCTTCATAATCGCCTCTAAGGTCGGATGGGGTTTCAGATGTACCGTAACGGGCAACCTCTTGGAAGCTGTCTTCATTATCAACAACCTCTCTAAACTGGTGATGCTGAAATGTATTTCCATGTGCTGGCTCCAGTACATCCTCTTCCACTGGGCGGTCACCTGGTACAATTTGTTCAGGGCTATGATCCTTACAGTATAATGTATAAGGGACAACCTCTAGCCTTTCGAATGGGATGTCCTCGCCACATACTGTACATTTCCCATAAGAACCTGTATGGATTGCCTCCAACGCGGCATTTACTTTATTTAACTGGGAATCATGATGCTCCTCAAGGGCAAAATCCTTTGTTCTGTCATATAATTCAGTCCCCATGTCTGCAGGGTGATTATCATAAGCAGATAACTCGCCAACTGTTTCTCTTGCATTTACGCCTTCTAGACTGCCTTCCTTATTTCCATGAAGCTGTGATTCTAAAGATGTTTTCTCCTCTTCTAATTGACGCATTAATTGGTTGAGTTGTTCAGACGATAACAAAACAATATCACATCCTCATCAAATTCGATTCGAGCTATTTTAAAACAGCAAGCAGTTGACAATCATATGTGTTTAGTATGAGCTTTACCTTAAAAAATAATTACTGAAATGCTGAAGCCCTATAGTGAACCTTCCCTTTTTAAACATGAAAAAAACCCTTGTCATGTACAAGGGTTAAAGTATTTCTTATAAAAAATAACCAATAAATAAACCGATTGATAATAAAAATCCAAAAATCGTATTCGTTTGAGCAGTTGCCTTCATTGCAGGCATCATTTGAATAGGAATTGTTTTTCCAATAAAACCTTTCGTTGCTTTAATCGCTTTCGGAGCGCTTAGAACAACAATCGCTAACCAAGGTGAAATAATATTCATGGCAATAAGAATGAAAACCCATGCATAAGAAATAATAAACATACTAGCAAGCAATTGAATGGCGCCTATTCTTCCTAATAAAATCGCCAGCGTTTTTCTGCCAAACTCTTTATCGCCGTCCAAATCACGTATATTATTAGATAACATAATAGCACCGACAAGAATCAATATAGGGATCGACACTAAAATACTTGTTTCCGTTACTGTTCCAGTTTGAATAAAGAACGAAATGAGAATAATCAGCATGCCCATGAAAAATCCAGCAGCAATTTCACCAAATGGCGTGTACGCAATTGGAAATGGTCCTCCGGTGTAAAGATAGCCTACTAACATACAAATGATTCCGATCAAAGCTAACCACCAGCTGCTGTTCATACAAATGTATACTCCAATTAAGATCGAAACACCGTATAAACCAAGGGCCAGCTTAAGAACTGTCTTTGGATGTATGCCATCACGTACAATAGCTCCACCAATCCCAACAGATTCTTCATTATCGAGCCCTCTTTTAAAATCGTAATATTCATTAAACATATTCGTTGCAGCTTGTATCAGCAAGCTTGCAATCAACATAGCAAAAAATAATCCAAAATGAATGCTTGTATCCTGAAGAGCTAAGGCCGTTCCAAGTAGTACTGGTACAAAAGCAGCGGTAAGAGTATGAGGTCTTGTCAGCTGCCACCAAACCCTCCAATCCCTAGAGTTGGTAGGCGGAATACTTGTATGCATTTGTGTTTGCATAAAACTCTCCCCTTGTCATCAATATAATCTATAATATCAAACCTATTTATTATAAAGGATAGGATGTCTTCTGTCAAAAATGACCGTAATAAAGGCTTTCCATCCTAAGTCTAAGCGGGAAAAAAGTAAGTGTCAATGGTACAAATTGAAAGCCGATAAAGATGAATTTTTCTTCTTTTCATTAAATTAGAAAAACCAGTCCTGAACATGACTATAATTGACATATGAATGAGAATAAGTGTATGTTAAAATAAGTTTATATGAAGGAATAACGGTTAATAGGTATTGTTGGAGGGATTTTTTTGGTTACCATAACAGAAACGGAACTAAAAGACGGGATCCTTGAAGCGATAGATAGGGCAAAGGCCTTATCTAAACCAGTTTTAGTAAGTGAAGTTCAGCAGATTAATCCTATAGATCCTCTTACTTTTTTCACGGCAGGCCGTGAAGCTTTTTTAGGTGAACGTTTTTTTTGGAAAGATCCATCAGATGAAACGTTCATTATTGGGATGGGAAGATGCAATCAAATTCAATCGGATCAGGCAGCTGGCCGTTTTTTTCATGTTGAAAAAGAGTGGAAGCGCTTTATTCAAGATGCCGTTATTTATAACCGGTTTGAAATAGATGGAATAGGTCCTCTTATGTTTGGCGGTTTTTCCTTTGATCCTATTAAAGAGAAATCAAAACTCTGGGAGAAATTTTCGGATTCATTGTTTCATATACCGACCTTTATGTACAGTGAAATAAAAGGAAAGGCCTATTTAACAACGAATGTGCTTTGTACACAAAATGATGATGAGTCTCTTATTGATGTTATTCACTTAGAGAGGCAGGCACTTTTCACTTCCCTATTAGACATTCGAAATGATGAAAGCCATCAATTAAATAAAGAGTTAGAAATGAATCCTGAAAAATGGAAGGAACAGGTCCGTTCCATTGTGAATGAATTAAAGCAAGGTTCAATAGAAAAGGTCGTCTTGGCGAGGGAAACAAGATTATTTTTTGACAAACATGTTCAAGTGGAACAAGTACTTTCACAACTATTGAATCTTCAAAGAGAGAGCTTTATTTTTGCATTTGAATCAAATGGTGATTGTTTTATTGGGGCTTCTCCAGAACGGCTTATCAAAAAGAGCGGAAAAAGCCTTTTTACGACATGTCTTGCTGGATCAATTGCAAGAGGCAAGTCGGAGAAGGAAGATAATCAGCTTGGTGAAGAATTATTAAATGACCGTAAGAACTTAATTGAGCATCAATATGTTGTGCAAATGATTAAAGAGGCGATGGAAGAATCTTGTGAGGAAGTATTATTGCCTGAAAAAACGCAGCTTCTAAAAACGAGAGACATTCAGCATCTTTATACGCCTGTCATTGGAAAGGCGAAGGAAGATACCTCATTACTCAATTTAGTTGATCGCCTGCATCCAACTCCTGCTTTAGGAGGACTGCCAAAGCAAGCAGCAGTAGAGAAAATCAGAGAAGTAGAAGATTTGGACAGGGGTTTTTACGGTGCACCGCTAGGTTGGCTTGACTATAAAGGGAATGGCGAATTTGCTGTTTCTATTCGTTCCGGCCTTATCCAAAAGGATGAAGCTTCAATCTTTGCTGGCTGTGGTGTTGTGAAGGATTCGAATCCAGAGAGTGAGTATATCGAAACGAAGATTAAATTTAGACCAATGCTAAGAGCATTAGGAGGTATAAATAAATGAATCATCAAGAAGCACTAACCTCTTATATTGCTGCATTCGTGACTGAGCTAGTAAATAATGGGGTAGAGGATGTTGTCGTAAGTCCTGGTTCTAGATCTACCCCAATGGCAATGGTCATCCTTGAGCATCCTGAACTTCGTGTACATATACATGTAGACGAACGTTCGGCTGCCTTTTTTGCTTTAGGGATTGCTAAAGCTTCGAAAAGGCCTGTGGCGATTTTATGTACTTCAGGCACAGCCGCAGCTAACTATTTTCCTGCTATTGTGGAAGCGAATGTATCGAGGGTGCCTTTAATTGTTCTAACGGCTGATAGACCGCATGAATTAAGAGATGTTGGCGCGCCACAGGCGATCGATCAAATTCATTTGTACGGAAAACATGTAAAATGGTTTGTAGAAATGGCACCTCCTGAAAATACTGTAGAGATGATTAGATATGCACGTACAGTATGTGCAAGAGCAGCTTCTACTGCTCTGCAGTCTCCAGCAGGGCCTGTCCATTTGAATTTCCCATTTAGGGAGCCGCTAATTCCACGATTGGACAGGCAAGACTTGTTCGAGGTAACGGAAAGAGCTGGGGGATATGTCGGGATTCAGCCAAGTGAATGGACATTATCGAATGAACAATTTAAAGAGTTGGGTGAAAGCATCCAGTCATATAAAAGAGGGATCATCGTTTGCGGTCCAATTGAGACAGAGGGGTTTAAGGCTGCCGTTATTAATCTTGCTAAAAAGCTTCAGTTCCCCATACTAGCAGACCCGCTTTCCCAGCTAAGAAGCGGAACGCATAGTGGAGCACAAATTATTGATACATATGATACGATTTTGAAAAACGATAAAGCAAAGCGTGAACTAAAGCCTGATGTCATTATTCGTTTTGGGGCTTTGCCTGTTTCTAAGCCATTAACCATATTCTTAAAAGAGAATCATGATGTACCCCAATTCGTTATTGATGGCGGTGCAGGATGGCGGGATCCGGGGATGGTATCCTCTGAAATGATTTATTGCCAGGAAACGAGGTTTTGCCAAGCTATTCTACCATTTATTAAGGATGTGAAGGAAGAGAGTTTCCTTGAGAAGTGGGAGAAGGTCAATCAGCTTACCCGCAGCTGCCTAGCAAAAATAGAAGAAGTAACTGAATTAAGCGAAGGGAAGTTATTTTATCAGCTTGCCAATATGCTTCCTGAAGGAGCCGTATTATTTGTCGGCAATAGCATGCCTATAAGGGATTTAGATACTTTCTTCCATCTTAATGATAAGTCGATAAGGATAATGGCTAACCGTGGGGCAAACGGTATAGATGGAGTAATTTCTACTGCTCTTGGAGCAGGGACATGCCTGCAACCGCTATATTTAGTCCTAGGTGATTTAACTTTTTTCCACGATATGAATGGATTAATTGCCGCTAAACAATATGGAATTGATATTAATATTCTTTTAATCAATAATAATGGCGGAGGAATATTCTCTTTTCTGCCGCAAGCCAGTCACCCGAAAAACTTTGAAAAGCTATTTGGAACCCCACTAGATTTGAAGTTTCAATATGCTGTAGAAATGTACGGAGGGCAATATGATTTAATTTCAGATTGGGAGCATTTTTCTTCTGTTATGAATCAAAATAAAGATAGATCTGGATTAAAGGTAATGGAAATTACAACAAACCGGGAGAAAAATATTAGTGAGCATCGAGAGCTATGGGATGAGGTTTCCCGGGAAATAAGTCGATTCCTGGAGGTCGAATGCTGATGGATTTTGTTATCAACGGCATTCCATATCATATTGATAGGTGGGGCCCCTTAGAGGGGACCCCTTTACTATTGCTTCACGGCTTTACTGGAAGTGGTGCTTCATGGATTAGATTCAAGCCTTATTGGCAAAATTATCATGTCATTGCTGTTGATATTATTGGTCATGGCAAATCGGATTCTCCTACTGATGTATCAAAATATGATATTGAGGCAGTGGCGGAGGATTTACATACTATTTTGCAGAGGCTAGGAATTGGACAAACTAATTTATTAGGCTATTCCATGGGTGGAAGATTAGCTCTGACGTTTGCTCTACAATATCCTCAAATGGTTAGAAAGCTCATTCTAGAGAGCTCAACACCTGGACTAAAATCAGAAGATGAAAGGGAAGCAAGGCGCCTTCAGGACGAGAAGCTTGCCAGTCGAATTCAAGAACAGGGGATTGAGGATTTTGTGGATTACTGGGAGAATATCCCCCTTTTTCAAAGCCAGAAAGGACTCTCAGACGATCTTCGGCAACATATTAGAACAGAGCGATTAAGTAACTCGGCAGTAGGTTTGTCTAATAGTCTTAAAGGAATGGGCACAGGCGCTCAAACTTCGTGGTGGGAGAGGCTTCATGAGATTTCTTTTCCTGTACTTTTAATAACAGGTGATATGGACAGTAAATTTTGTCAAATAGCAAAAGAAATGCATAAGGAATTAAAAAATGGAACTTGGATTTCCATTGATAAAAGTGGACATGCAATTCATGTGGAGAAACCAGAATTATTTGGTACAATAGTAAATGAATTCTTATCGTATGAAAAGGATCCAAAAAACAATCCTTTTTGATACGTTTGAAGAGAAATCAGCGGCTAACTATTAGCGCTGAATTAAGATATTTGTTAATTACATAAAAGGAGGATTCCGTCATGTCAGCAGTAGAATGGATTGCCGGACGCAAGTATGAAGAAATTATTTATGAAACATACAACGGAATAGCAAAGATCACGATTAACCGTCCAGAAAAACATAATGCTTTCACGCCAAGAACAGTATCCGAGCTAATTGATGCTTTCGCTTATGCACGTGATGATGCAAATGTTGGGGTTATCGTCCTAACTGGTGCAGGAGATAAAGCTTTCTGTTCAGGTGGAGATCAGTCTGTACGCGGTCATGGAGGCTATGTTGGGGACGATCAAATCCCGCGCTTGAACGTTCTTGATTTACAGCGTCTAATTCGTGTCATTCCAAAACCAGTGGTTGCTATGGTTAAAGGGTATGCGATCGGTGGAGGACATGTTCTCCATATCGTTTGTGATTTAACCATTGCTGCAGATAATGCCGTCTTTGGACAAACTGGTCCGAAAGTTGGAAGCTTTGATGCTGGGTATGGCTCAGGCTATTTAGCAAGAATTGTCGGTCATAAAAAGGCACGCGAAATTTGGTATTTATGCCGCCAGTATAATGCTCAAGAAGCTTTAGACATGGGGCTTGTTAATACAGTCGTTCCGCTTGATCAAGTGGAAGAGGAAACAATTAAGTGGTGCGAAGAAATGCTTGATAAGAGCCCAACTGCACTTCGTTTCCTTAAAGCTGCGTTTAATGCGGATACAGACGGTCTTGCTGGTATTCAGCAATTTGCTGGTGACGCAACATTGCTTTATTATACAACAGATGAAGCAAAAGAAGGCCGCGATGCCTTTAAGGAAAAGCGCAAGCCTGATTTTGGCCAATTCCCTCGTTTTCCTTGATTTAGAAGAAAAGCGGAGGCGCCTGCTTAAGGAACGCAGACTAAGAACGCCACGTCCTGTGGCAACGTCTGCATGACCCGCATCCTGCGGGCCTCAAGCATAAGACGATCCACCCGGAAAGGTGTACTTTACCTTTCTGGGTGGATTGGCTTATGACCTC
>NZ_JBALPC010000010.1:18843-44092 GCF_036965225.1 Bacillus sp. JJ1474
ACACTAGTACGTCCTGTACTTCGGGGGTAGGCGCTGGAGCTGGACATTACTCGAAATCGTAAAATATTTCTTTTTTACAGCCTGATGGGTTTGCCATCAGGCTGTTTTGTCTAATGCTTTTATATGAGGTGTAATAATGGATATGATGCAGAACTTTTTAATAAAGAGAGCTTTTTTAACACCAGACAGACCTGCTTATCATTTTGCAGGAAAAACATATACTTTTTCCGAAGCTTATGAAAAAGCTCATACAATAGCTGGCCAATTAACGGGGTATGGAGCCCAAAAGGGACAGTTTGCCGGAGTATTGCTCAGCAGCCATGTAGACACTGTTTTCATTTATTTAGCCCTTCATTTGCTTGGTGTGAAGGCGGTTATATTAAATAATCGTTTGACCCCTTCAGAAATAGCATGGCAAATGCAGGATTCGCATTCAGATTTTTTGTTAACTGAAGAGAAATTTTCGAATACAGTTAATCAAATGAAACCGGTTCTTTCAGGTGTAACGATTATTGAAAAAGAGACACTTTTCAATTCCCCTGCTTCTAATCCGAATATGATTGAAGAAATAAATTTAAACGATATATGTACAGTTATGTATACTTCAGGAACGACAGGACATCCAAAAGGTGTGCTTCAAACATATGGCAATCATTGGTGGAGTGCAATTGGCTCAGCATTAAATCTTGGGCTCTCTGAGCAGGATTGCTGGCTGTGCGCAGTGCCGTTATTTCATATTAGCGGCTATTCGATTCTAATGCGCAGCATCATATACGGAATGAAGATGGTGATTATGGAAGCCTTTGATGAAAGAGAGGCAATTCAAACTATCCGAAGTGAACATGTAACGATAATGTCCGTTGTCAGCACGATGCTTTCACGGATTGAAGAAGAGCTAATAGATGAACATCTGCCTTCAGAATTTCGCTGTATGTTATTAGGGGGAGGCCCTGCCTCTAAAGCTTTACTCGAAAAATGCAAACATAAGCAAATACCCGTTTACCAAACATATGGAATGACAGAAACCTCCTCCCAGATCGTAACTCTTTCTCCAGAGTACAGCATGAGTAAACTAGGCTCAGCCGGGAAGGTTTTATTTCCGTCACAGTTAAAAATTGTTCGATCAGATGGAGAAGAAGCGGGACCAAATGAGGCAGGGGAAATTCTAGTGAAAGGACCTAATGTCACGAGCGGATATTTAAGCAAAGAAGTTGAAACAAAGAAAAAGATTGTCAATGGCTGGTTGTCAACAGGTGATATTGGCACATTGGATCAAGAAGGATTTTTATATGTGTTGGATCGACGCTCGGACTTAATTATTTCCGGTGGTGAAAATATATATCCTGCTGAAATTGAAAGTGTGCTTGTTTCTCACCCAAGTATTTCGGATGCAGGAGTTATTGGTGTGAAGGATGAGGAATGGGGAGAGGTTCCGATTGCTTTTGTTGTAAAAGTAATTGAAGTTACTGCTGAAGAAATTCGCGAATTTTGCCAGCAGAAGCTTGCGAAATTTAAAATACCGAAAAAGATCCTATTCCTTGATGAAATTCCTAGGAATGCCTCAAAAAAAATTTTAAGGAGAGAACTGCGAAAATTAATGTAAGATTAAAGGAAAGAGGCGCTTCCCAATGATTGCGCCTCTTAATGCAAAGTGTTATCCAAATGATGGTTCAAATGTTTTACAATCGGTTTCTTTACTATTATCAGCTGTCTTCCCCTTATGGCTTACTACATAAATCTGCTCGGCTGCACATTTATTTCCTTTTTCCCAATATGAACAGTTATTGACTTCGCATAAAACGTCTTTTGCCATTAGGATTCACTCCTTCTAAGTTCAAAAAATAGGGTCCTTTTTTGTAACCCTAATTTAGGTTGTGGAACTGGCTTCTCCTTCATTCCTGCCATATGAAGGAATTAGAATAAAAGAAAAACCCTCCAAATGGAGGGAGAAGGGCTAATTTAGTGCTTTTTCAAGTGCCTTTAAATTTTCATTCATAATGGAAAAATAGGTTGAATCATTGGTAATATCATGTTCTGTTAGCACAGAAAGATTGTGTAAATATAGAGGCTCTGCACCGAGCTCTTTCTGAATGATTTCCGTTAATTTAGAGCTTACATTTTGTTCAAAGAATACATATTTTAAATCATGTTCTTTAGCTTCAGTAATAATTTTCTCCAGCTGCTTTTGTGTAGGTTCACTAGACGAATTTAACCCTGAAACACTGATTTGCTCGATCCCATAGCGCTTTTCCCAGTAGCCAAATGCCGAATGGGAAACAATTATTTCTTTATGCTTCGATTGATCAACGATTGTCTTAAAGTCATTATTTAATTGATCGAGCTCTTTAATAAGTTCATCATAATTCGCGTTAAAGTCATCTTTGTGTTTTGGCATCTTTTCAATTAGTGCATTTTTTGTTGCTTCAGCTAGATCCTTTGCATAAATAGGATCAATCCATATATGTGGATCAATGTCTCCATGGTTATGACCATCAACTTCTTGGTGTTCTTCTTCATGGTGGCCTTCTTCCTCATGAGCGCTATCTTTTTCGATATTTGTATCCAAGTGCACATTTTCTCCGGCTGCGATCATTTGAACGTCTTCGCCTTTTAAAATTTCCTTTGCCTTTTCGACAAAGCCCTCTAAGCCAAGGCCGATAAAAATAAATAAGTCTGCATCAGCTAATTTCATCATATCCTTTTGTGTAGGTTCAAATGAGTGTTCATCAGCCCCAGGAGGATACACTGTTTTAGTTTCAACATACTTTCCGCCAATCCGTTCAGCAAAGTATTGCAAAGGATAGACAGTCGTATAAACAGTTAATGTATCGTTGTTCTTTTCTTTTTCTTCTTCCCCAGCAGCACAGCCTGTTAAAAACAAACTAAGCATTAAGAACAAAATAAATATCTTTTTCATGTTTTCTCCCCTTAAAGTAAAGCGTACTCGTTACGATTTGTATTATAAAAAAATTTTTAATATTGCGCAATTCGTAATCATTACGATTACAAATGTAATTTTACAAGAGAAAGAAATAAAAATCAATCAAAAATATTTGGTTATGTTATTAGTTATTTGTTATGCTTAAAATGGAATTAAAATTTTGAGGTGTAAATCGAATGAAATTAATTGATGAAATTTTATCCTTTAATCAGCAATTTGTAGAAGAAAAACAGTATGAAGAATTTACGACAACTAAGTTTCCCAATAAACGCATGGTATTATTAACATGTATGGATACTCGCCTCGTAGAACTATTGCCAAGAGCGATGAACTTAAGAAATGGCGATGTGAAAATTGTTAAAAATGCGGGAGCGCTCGTTACCCATCCGTTTGGGAGTATTATGAGAAGCTTGCTCGTAGCAGTCTATGAGCTTCAAGCAGAGGAAGTTTTAATTATTGGGCATCATGATTGCGGTATGAGCGGAATGAAACCCGATCATATCCTTGAAAGCATGAGAAAGCGTGGTAAGTCAGAAGCGGCTCTTGACACGATTACTTATTCTGGTGTGGATGTTAAGGAGTGGCTAAAAGGCTTCGATAATGTCGAGGAAAGTGTTGCTCACAGTGTCAAGATGGTAAAGAAACACCCGTTAATGCCAAATGATGTGCCTGTACATGGGTTAGTTATTGAACCGCGTACAGGTAAATTGGATGTCGTTGTGAACGGCTACGAAGATATAAAATTTTTATAAAATAACTCCTATACAACTTGTCATGAAAAAGTGACAAGTTGTTTTATTTTTCAAAAAGAGTCTTCTCTTGCTTTTGCGGAACGGGATCAAAGCCACCCGGGTGAAAAGGATGACATTTCATAATTCTTTTTATTGTAAGCCAGCCGCCCTTTAATACACCAAATCGTTTAACGGCTTCAAGGCCGTAATGAGAGCATGTAGGATAAAATCGGCATGTGGGCGGTTTTAATGGCGAAATGACTATTTGGTAAAATCGAATCAGGCCAAGCAATATTTTTTTCAACATGAACAACAATCCATTCTTTCATTTTGATAAAAAGATAGCATATTCTATTGCAATTGTCGAAAGTAAGGTTTCAGCACTTAAGCAATAAGCATATAATATAAAATTGATGAATATACTCGGAATATAAGTTACAATGGAAGAAATAGCTTAGGAGTGATTTGTGATGCCTTCAGTAGAAAGCTTTGAATTGGATCATAACGCTGTAAAAGCACCATTTGTAAGACATTGTGGAGTACATAAGGTCGGTTCAGATGGTGTCGTTAATAAATACGACATACGATTTTGCCAGCCAAATAAACAGGCGATGAAGCCAGATGCTATCCATACATTGGAACATCTTCTTGCCTTTAATATTCGCAAGCATTCAGAGAAATATGATCACTTTGATATTATTGATATTTCCCCTATGGGCTGCCAGACAGGGTATTATTTAGTTGTTAGCGGAGAGCCGACAGTGGAGGAAATCATCGATTTGCTGGAAGATACGATGAAGGATGCGGTTGAGATTACTGAAATTCCTGCAGCCAATGAGAAGCAATGCGGCCAAGCAAAGCTGCATGATTTAGAAGGAGCTAAACGATTAATGCGTTTTTGGCTTGAACAATCGAAGGAAGACTTGAAGCAGGTTTTTGCATAAGTATTGATAAACCAAAAGCTAAGTGTACGCTGCTGATTATGTGTACTCTTAGCTTTTTTATATTAGGATTGATTTTTTAGAAAAATTATTTATCTGACTTATTTTCCAATTCCTCTTGGTCAGCGGGAATGGAATCTATAGAATCAACAGTGTGCTTAAACATATAAGCTTTAGAAGTTGTGACAACTGCCAAAACAATAACAATGGCAACAATAATCACCGATATGGCTAAAACAGTAATCATGAAAAATCCCCCCTCTTCTTAATTAGTTTAACATGAAATTCAACGAGAAGGAGGAAGGGAATTCGAAAAATTTGCTGAGAAGCGAATCAAAAGAAAATAGGGATTTGCTATGGAGAAAAGCCTGTGCAAAAAAATAAAAGCAGGGAGCATAAACAAATCGCTCAACTGCATTTTAATTTTTATAAATGAAAACGCTCTCATTTACCTGGTGGAATTATGTATTAAAAATAAGTCAGTGTATATTGCGATGTTGAATATTGGTGCTTCGCTGTGGCCTATAGTCTTCACTTGCAAATTTTCCTTTTAAGCTTTCGATTAAATAAAGCCCCATCAGATCATAAAGCTCTTGATTATTTAATTCATGAATAATATTCAATAAATCTTCCCGGCTCATTTCCTCTAGAAAAGCGAAGGTCAGCATATCAATATCTTCCTCATCACCAGTAAGCTTATGCCGATAAAGCTCATACAGTTCATCTACGATTTTCATCATGACACCCCCAACCTAAATTGTTTTTACTGTTATTTCTTATATTTTATACTTATTGAATCCCCTTGATGATAAAAAATATTCACCATTTGTCATTAAGGTTCCTTCTTTTTGAGAATAATATGTGACTTTAAGAAGAATAATGCATTTCGGCATTATTTTTAAACTGAATATGGAAAAGATAAGAATGAATATTAGCGTAAGGCACCCGCCTGCGGCTATTTTATCATAAGGGGCTGACTACTTTGAATGAAATGAAGAAAACGTATTATATAAAGGTAAATACTGGCGAAATTACAAAAAGTGCAACTGATTCGGCTTGGGATTTTAAAATAGAAGCAACAGATGAAGAGATTATTTCATTAAGGGAATTTTTTGATAACAATTATTCGATGGAATGGAAAAACTTCTACAGAGCCCATATTCCATTCATGGAATATCATAATGATAAAGAAAATGATGCGTATGATGATACACTAAGAAAAGTATATGGAATGATTTATCAGCTTGGAGATGAGGAAGCAAAAAGCCATATTGCAAGCATGGGGATTTTAGACGAAGATCAATACAGTTAATAGATCATAAGAAGGTCAGACCCTTCACTTGGAGTGCTTGGGTCTGACACTTAGCATAACAATCATATTACATCGCCATTTCAACGGCTGAATCAATTACTTCCTGAGGGACAGTAATGGCATCAATGTTATTGTGATTTGAATATTGTCCGTTCATTTTTTGATTCATGATAATGGTTTGGTCTTCTACAGTTAGCTCCATTTCCATATTCATATCTAGAGCAACTGGTAAAAATGACTCTTTATCAATTAAAAATTTATATTCCACGGCATTAATTTTCATGCTGTTCATAAGATCCTCTTGTGCCATTTCAGGAGGAAGTGACTCTGCAGCTGTTTCTTTAATGAAGTCATTAAATTTATCACCAGAAGCTTTCAGATTTAAGATATAATTCTTTGAATCTTGCTCAAAAGTGAAATCCTCCACAAACTGCTGTAATTTCTTAAGCTCTTCTCCAGGATTCGTTTGCTTACCTGACATTTGCAAGAATGCATCAGTCATTTCTTGTGGAAACTTCATCCATTGCTTCCCAGAAGGCTCATAAAAGTACATGCCTTCCTCAGTAAAGTAGCTCTCAGTTTCAAATTCCTCACCTGTATCCCCTAAGGACATCGTCATTTTTTGATAGAAGGCCATTGGGTCTTGTACAACGTTCATCTCAATGACAGACTGAGTTTGCAAGTTCATTTCTTCTTGATCGGAAGTTATATCTTGATCCAAGTTCATTTTTACTGAGAAGCTTGCTAGATTATTAGAGGCCTCTGTTGATTTTTCAAGAACTTCTTCTAATGTCAATTGGGATGGCTTTTCAGCAGCTGCAGGTGTTTCGCTATTCTTTGCAGATTCATTAACAGGCTCAGCAGACTGATTGCATGCAGCAAGCATGAAAGTCAATAGAAAGCCCGTCAAAATGGATAATGTTTTTTTCAAAATAGACACTCCCTTTTCGTTATTCACCTATTATATACGGGAAAATTAGCCAGCGGTTTCAATAAAATGAAGATTCATACTTTTTTCACATAATAATCCATAGGAAATATGAAATTAGTAACAGAAACCATTTCGCGATATAATTTAATTAAAATGTGGAGGTTTAAAATGGAAACATTTAAAGATTTTAACGGCGGAACAGTGAAGCTTTCCTTTAAAAATCATTCATTTAATCAAAAGCCAGAGCATGTTCTTGTTATATGTAAAATGAATGATAAATGGCTATTAACCAACCATTCAAAAAGGGGCATGGAATTTCCAGGGGGAAAAGTGGAACTAGGTGAGTCTCTTGAGGAAGCGGCGCGCAGAGAAGTGCTTGAGGAAACAGGTGCAACGATTAAAGAGCTGCAATTTATTGGAGAATATGAAGTTTCTGATGCGAAGAGTACGTTCGTAAAAGCAATTTTTTACGCATCCATAGATAAACTGGATGGCAAAGAACATTACTTTGAAACTAAAGGACCAGTACTGATTGAGGGAGATCTTTTGACATTAAGATGGGGCCCTCAATTTAGCTTCATCATGAAGGATAAAGTGATTGAACAAAGTATATTGAAACTGATGCAAATGCGGTAAGGAGAGCGATTAATTAAAGAAAAGAAAATGGAAAGGGGAGTAATATGCTGAATATGAATCCAGAACAATTTGTATTGAAGCCAGTATTTGCTACAATTCATTGCGAGTCCAATTGGCGCTGGAAAAGAAGAGATATTCCCCTTCCTAATTACGATTTATTTTATATATGGAATGGGGAAGGAACGGTCATTCTTAATGATAAAAAGTATCAGGTTCAAAAAGGCAGCTGTTTTCTTTTTAAGCCGGGAGACAGGCCAGCTGCAGAGCATAACCCTCAATTTCCACTTGTATTAAGCTATATTCACTTTGACCTGCTTGAGTTTCCTGAAATGCTTCCGAATACTTATCGTATAGTTGAACATACTATCTGTTTTGAGTCACTTTTAACTCGCTATGTTCGCTTATTATTAGTACAATCATTTGGCGCTGAAATTGAGGCAAAGCTTATTTTAAAGCAATTAATGATTCAATTGCTAAGGGAAGAAATAGAGCATTTAGATTATCATGAAACAGCAAGCCACAGTATTCTCGAAACCATTCGAGAAATAGCAAATTATGTCCGTCAGCATCCAGGGGATTTACACTCAGTAATAAGCTTGTCAACTCGTGCCAATCTTTCACCGCGATATTTCTCCCAAAAGTTTAAAGAAATTATTGGCCAAACGGTGCGTTCATACATTATTCGTGCACGCATTGAACGGGCAGAGCATTTACTTCACTATACAGGAATGACAGTAACAGAGGTTGCAGAAGCACTTGGATATAATGACCTTCATTTTTTTAGCAGACAATTTAAGAAATATACAGGTAAAAAACCTTCACAACTTAGATAAGAATACTATCACTCAAAAACGTCAGGTCCTCTAACTTGACGTTTTTTTTGTTTAATAAATTTGATAAAAAGTGCAAACATTTAACCATTTAATCTAAATATTTCTTTCTTTTATAATGGTAAAATAAAGAAAATTCAATGAAGTCAAGTTGTTTTTGAAAGCTGAAGAAGGAGGAATCTACTTGAGTAAGGATTATATTCAGCAAATGATTGCAGACCGTCTTGGAGGTTTAACTTTCGGGAAAAAAGAAGAAATGTATAAATTTGAAAAAATTAAGCGATTGAAGAGAGAAGCAAGCCATGCAAATCCTTATATGGAGCTGATTGATTTAGGAGTAGGAGAGCCTGATGAAATGGCAGATTCTGCAGTTGTGAAAATTTTGGCTGAGGAGGCTGCCAAGAAAGAAAATCGTTATTATGCAGATAATGGAATTTCAGAGTTTAAGGAAGCTGCTGCTGCTTATATGAAAAGTGTATTTGGTGTGAACGGGCTTGATCCGGAGCAGGAGATTAATCATGTAATTGGTACAAAATCTGCATTAGCCATGCTGCCCGCTGCTTTTATTAACCAAGGCGATATAACCATTATGCCTGCACCTAGTTATCCCATTCTATCAGCCCATACAAAATACTATGACGGTGACATTGCGTATCTGCCTTTAACTTCAGAAAATTTATTTCTTCCGGACCTAAGTACTTTAGAAAAAAGTATTGTAGATAAAGCAAAAATTCTTTATTTGAATTACCCAAATAATCCAACGGGATCTATGGCAACAAAAGAGTTTTTTGAAGAGGTTGTTCAATTTGCTAAGAAAAACAAGCTGATCGTAGTACATGATGCAGCCTATGCAGCTCTCGTATTTGACGGAGAAAAACCGTTAAGCTTTCTATCTATTGAAGGAGCTAAGGAGGTTGGGGTTGAACTGCATTCTCTATCAAAATCATTTAGTATGACGGGCTGGCGCATCGGTTTTATTGCCGGAAATTCAAAAATCATTAAAGCCTTTGCTGCTGTGAAGGATAACTCGGATTCAGGTCAATTCATTGCCATTCAGAAGGCGGCTGCCTATGCACTTTCAAATCCTGAAATAACAGAGCGGACTGCAGAAAAGTATTCTAGGCGGCATGAATTATTAGCCAGCGTCTTAAATGAATGCGGGATCTGGGCAGAGAAGCCAAAGGGTTCATTTTTCTTATACACTAAGATACCAAAAGGGGTTGTTGGCGGCCCGCAATTTCAAACAGCAGAGGAGTTCAGTCACTACTTACTTAAAGAACACTTAATATCAACTGTTCCATGGGATGATGCAGGCCATTATATTCGATTTTCGGTAACATTCCAAGCTAAGGATCAGAAAGATGAGCAAAGAGTAATGAATGAAATCAAATCGAGGCTGAGTCGAGTAAATTTTTATTATTAAGAGGAGAGTGAAAATGTTATTTACTAAAATGCATGGCCTAGGAAATAACTATGTCCTTTTCGATCTATTAAAATCTCAATTTAATAACCAAGACATTTCACAATTATCAATGAAGATATCGGATGTTAATTTTGGCATCGGATCAGATGGCATTATTTTAATTGGCCCATCATCTATAGCTGATTTTCAGATGAGAATCTTTAATTCAGACGGTTCAGAAGCAAAGAATTGTGGAAATGGATTGCGGTGTACAGCTAAATATTTGTTCGATCACAATCATGCTAAAGCTAAGTGCTTTAAGATTGAAACATTAGGTGGTGTTGTTCAGGCGGAGGTTGAAATAGATCAAGGTCAAACAGTCCAATATGTAACAGTAAATATGGGGGAGCCGAAGTTTTTGAGAAGTGAAATTCCTCTCATTGGCCATCCATTAGATAAGGCAATTAATGAACAATTTGTCATTGGCAATGAAATTTATCATTTAACCTGTGTTTCAATGGGCAATCCGCATGCCATCTTTTTTGTTGATGATGTTCATGAGTTTCCATTAGAACAAATAGGTCCTATTATTGAAAATTCATATTTTTTTCCTGATAGAGTGAACGTAGGAATCGTTCATGTGGTAAATAATTGTGAGATTCAATACCGAGTCTGGGAAAGGGGTTCTGGACTGACGATGGCCTGTGGCACAGGTGCTTGTGCTGCAGTCGTAGCAGCAACTATAAATAATAGGCTAGACAAAAATATTCCTATTACTGTTCATCTCCCAGGAGGTGACCTAACAGTAAAATGGGATCATCAAAATCAAGTTTGGAAGAAAGGACCGGCAGAATACATCTGCAGCGGGGACATTAAAATTCCTACCTTATTTTAGCAAGCAAATGCGATGGAAGTACTTTAATCATTTAGGGGGATTTACAATGACGGTATCCTACACAAAAGAAAAAATTTTAAAAAGAATAAAAGAGGAAAATGTTCGATATATCCGATTACAATTTACAGATATTCTGGGTTCAGTTAAAAACGTTGAAATTCCGGTTAGCCAACTATTAAAAGCACTAGAGAATAAAATGATGTTTGATGGGTCATCAATAGAAGGCTTTGTGAGAATTGAAGAATCAGATATGTATTTATATCCCGATATAGACACTTTTGTTATTTTTCCATGGACAGATGACAAAGGAAAGGTTGCTAGATTGATATGCGATATTTATCATCCAGACGGAACGCCGTTTGAAGGGGATCCAAGAAATAATTTGAAACGGGTTTTGAAGGAAATGGAGAAGCTTGGTTTTTCAGACTTTAATATAGGGCCAGAGCCGGAGTTTTTCCTATTTAAGCTAGATGAAAAAGGCAGGCCAACATTAGAGTTAAATGACCAGGGCGGTTATTTCGATCTAGCACCAACAGATTTGGGAGAAAATTGCAGGCGGGATATCGTATTGGAATTAGAGGAAATGGGCTTTGATATTGAAGCCTCTCACCATGAGGTGGCACCTGGGCAGCATGAAATTGATTTTAAGTATCAAAGGGCATTAAAGGCCTGTGATGATATTCAAACTTTTAAGATTGTAGTAAAGACAATTGCCCGCAAGCACGGACTTCACGCGACCTTCATGCCAAAGCCATTATTTGGCGTTAACGGCTCCGGGATGCATTCAAACCTGTCCTTATTCAAAAATGGAGAAAACATCTTTTATGAAAAAGATGGTGTTCTTGGGCTTAGTGATACAGCAAGACAGTTTATTGCCGGCATTTTATTGCATGCTCCTAGCTTTACAGCTATTACAAACCCAACCGTCAATTCTTATAAAAGACTAGTGCCTGGCTATGAGGCTCCCTGTTATGTTGCTTGGTCAGCAAGAAACAGAAGTCCGCTTATTCGCATCCCGGCATCTCGTGGAGTAAGTACTCGCGTAGAGGTACGAAGTGTAGACCCCTCAGCAAATCCGTATTTAGCTGCTGCTGTACTCCTGGCAGCAGGATTAGATGGAATCACCAATAAATTAACCCCACCTCTTCCAGTTGACAGTAATATTTACAATATGTCAAAAGAAGATCGACTGAAAAATGGCATTGTTGACTTACCTGCATCTTTAGCTCAAGCTCTAGAAAACTTAAAGACGAATGAAGTGATCACAAATGCATTAGGAAATCATTTGTTAACCCATTTTATTAGGGCTAAAGAAATCGAATGGGATATGTTCCGCACACAGGTGCATCCATGGGAGAGGGACCACTATATCCTACATTACTAAATTGCCCCCATGCTTTGGAAATAAAAATTCATAATAGAGAGTGTGGTAAATTTGTGTGGAATAACAGGATGGGTTCATTTCCATCAAGATTTATCAAAGGAAAAAGGCATTATTGACAAGATGACAAACACTTTGGCAAAAAGAGGCCCAGACGCTACAAATGTTTGGATTTCGAGTCATGTATTGCTTGGCCATAAACGTTTAGTTGTAGTGGACCCTTCTGGCGGCACTCAACCAATGACAATCGTTAAAAAAGAGCATTCCTACACAATCGTGTACAATGGAGAACTTTATAATACAGATGAACTAAGAACCGAATTAGTAAAACGAGGGTATATTTTTCAATCCCATTCTGATACTGAAGTTTTGTTAACTTGCTATATAGAGTGGGGGGAAAGATGTGTAGATTTTTTAAATGGAATTTTTGCCTTTGCCGTTTGGAATGATCAAAAGAAACAGCTATTCATTGCGAGAGACCGACTTGGTGTAAAGCCTCTTTTCTATAAGGAAGTCGATGGCTCATTTATTTTTGGGTCAGAGCTTAAGGCGATTCTTGCACACCCTAGCGTTAAAAATGAAGTCGATCGTGAAGGGCTTCAAGAGATTTTTGGTCTAGGCCCATCAAGAACTCCAGGGCATGGAATATTTAGGGGGATCAAGGAGCTCCGGCCGGCACATGCGCTTTTATACAGCTTGAATGGCTTAAAGGTGTGGAGATATTGGAATGTTGAAAGCAGAGAGCATCCGCATTCATTGCAAGAAACCATTAAACATGTAAGAATGCTCGTTAAGGATGCTATTAAACGACAATTAGTTGCTGATGTGCCAGTTTGTACTTTTTTATCAGGGGGCATTGATTCAAGTGCTATTAGTGCGATTGCATCTGACATTTTTAAAAAGGAAGGAAGAAGCACCCTTCATACGTATTCAATCGATTATGCCGAAAGTAGAGAGTTTTTCAAATCAAGCACCTTTTTACCTAGTCAGGACGGACCTTGGATTGAAAAAGTAAATCATTTTATAGGATCGACTCACCACAATGCTGTAATAAACAATGAGCAGCTCGCCAGCCGTTTAAAAGATGCTGTCCTGATGAGAGACCTGCCTGGAATGGCAGACATTGATTCTTCTTTATTATGGTTCTGTGAACAAATTAAACAAAATTTTACAGTAGCATTGTCAGGCGAATGTGCGGATGAAATTTTTGGCGGTTATCCATGGTTTTATAAGGAGGAATTACTGAATCATCAAGGATTTCCATGGATGACCTCTGAAAATGAGCGGGAGCAGTTATTACATCCTCACTTGCAAAATAAGCTAAGTCTTAGGAATTATGTAAGAGAGCGATATGAAGAAACAATCAGTGAAGTACCTCAAATGGCAGGAGAAAATATACTAGAAAAACGCCGCCGAGAAATGGCCTATTTAAATATGCTCTGGTTCATGACCGCATTACTCGAAAGAAAAGACCGTATGAGCATGGGAGCGAGTCTAGAGGTGCGTGTTCCATTCGCAGATCATCGTCTTGTTGAATACGCTTGGAATATTCCTTGGCAAATGAAAATGCTCAATGGTTATGAAAAAGGAGTATTGCGAAAAGCCTTAGAAGGAGTTCTTCCTAATGAAGTACTTTACCGAAAAAAAAGTCCTTATCCAAAGACCCATAGCCCGGGCTATTTAAAGCTCGTTAAGTCGATGTTAAATAATATTCTTACAAAAAAAACCTCCCCTCTTCTCGAATTAATCTCCAAGCAAAAAGGAATAGAGCTCATTGATTCAAACGGCTCTTCTTTCAAAATTCCATGGTTTGGCCAATTAATGACTGGCCCTCAGCTCATCGCACATCTCGTACAGATCAATATGTGGCTTGAGCACTATCAAATCAATATTTTAGATCAATGAATGCATTATTTCTCTTTTGAAACTAATTTATTACAAAGTTGAAAAAAGGCTCATAAGAAAAGCGGTTATAAGCCTCTCTTATGAGCCACTTTTTATTAATTTTCTCTCTAGCAGTTCAACGAGCTGATACATTACCGTTGCAAATATTGCAATCACTAGCAGGGATAACATGACAAGAGTGAAGTTAAAGACTTGGAATCCGTAGATGATCATATAGCCGAGACCTTTTGAAGAAACGAGAAATTCACCTACAATGACTCCTACCCATGATAAGCCGACATTGACCTTTAAAGTGGAAATAATCACTGGGAAGGATGCTGGAAGAATGGACTCTTTAAACACTTGAATCCTAGATGCGCCAAAGGTTTGCAGAACCTTTATATAGTTGGGATCCACTTCTTTAAACGAAGTATATACAACGATGGTCGTGATGATGATGGAAATAATCGCACCCATGGCGACAATCGATGTGAAGCTTGGTCCTAACGCGACAATTAATATTGGGCCGAGAGCCACTTTGGGCATGGAATTTAGGACGACTAGATACGGGTCCAGTATTTTTGATAGCATAGGGGACCACCAGAGAGCTGCAGCAAGCAGGGTTCCGATCAGGGTACCAAGTATGAAGCCGAATACTGTTTCGGATAATGTGTAGCTTAAGTCGATGAATAATGTTCCGTCCTGAATTTTGGTTAGAAGCAAACCCCATACTTTTGAGGGAGAACTAAATATTAACGGGTCCACCCACTGCTTTTGACTGGCAAGCTCCCACCCAGAGAAAAAGACAATAAAGATTATAAGCTGGTAAAAACGGACCCATTTTTTTTCACGTTTCAATGATTTCAGATACTGTTGGTGAAGGAGGTCAACGTTTGTCTGCTGGCTCAAGAGATTCCAGCTCCTTCCAAATAGTTTGGAATATACTTGAATAAGACTCATGGCTGCGTGCTTTGAATGGGGTTTCATCTCGAAGTTCTTTAGGCATTGAAAAGACCTTGTGTAGTCTTCCCGGGCTTGAAGAGAAAAGAAAAATCCGATCACTCATGGAGACGGCTTCTCCGATATCATGTGTGACAAGAATGGCTGTTTTTCCGAAGAATTTAAGTGTATTGGAGACAAGGTCTTCAAGCTTTAATTTTGTTTGATAATCTAAAGCGGAAAAAGGTTCATCAAGCATGAGAAGCTTCGGTTCAGTTGCTAATGTTCTGACAAGCGCAACCCTTTGTCTCATTCCACCGGAAAGCTGCTTTGGAAATTGTGATTCTACCCCTTTAAGCCCCATCTGTTCAAGTAAGGATAAAGCGTATTCTTTTTTGTTGGAATCAAGCTGATTACTTATCTTTAAACCAAGCAGAATATTTTCTTCAATTGTCTTCCATGGAAAAAGATAATCCTGTTGAAGCATATATCCAATGCTCTGACCCGTTGTTTCGACTTTTTTGCCTTCAAGAGTGACAGATCCTTCCGTTGGCTTTAGCAAGCCGGCAATAATCGAAAGCAAGGTTGTTTTTCCGCATCCGCTTGGACCTAGAAAGGAAACGAATTCTCCCTCCCCGACAGTAAGCGAAACATCGGAGAGGGCTGTTGTGGCAGAGTTTTTCGTGAAATACGTATGTTGAATTCCGTGAACGTTTAAGAAATCCATACAAGCCCTCCTTTTGATTTTCTTTAACTATTTTTTCATTACACCTTCAGCAATTTCCGTGTTGACCAGATTATTGTAATCTACTCGTTTTGGAAGCTCCCCAGCTTCTTCCATAATGTTTTGCAAGTTATCCCATTCTTCATTATCTAAGATTGGGTCGGTTGCATAGGAGCCTTGGCTCTTATAGCGCTCGACAACCATTTCAATAATATCGAGCTCCGTATTATCAAAGAAACCTTTTATGGCCTCAGCTGTTTCCTTGGTGCTGTGTGTTTCTACCCATTGCTGTGCCTTATAAACTGCTCTAGTAAATTTCTCAACAGTTTCTTTATTATCGTTAATGTAGCTTTGTTTCGTCATGAAGGTAGTATATGGGATGTGCCCGGACTCTGTTCCAAATGAGGCGACAATATAGCCTTTTCCTTCTTTTTCAAAGACACTCGCTGTTGGTTCGAAAAGCTGGACAAACTCACCAGTGCCTGAAGCAAAAGCTGGAGCAATATTAGCAAAATCTACATTCTGGATAAGATCTAAATCCTTATGGGGATCAATTCCATGCTTTTTCAAAACAAATTCCCCAGCCATTTGCGGCATACCGCCTTTACGCTGACCTAGGAAGGTCGTTCCCTTTAACATATCCCATGTGAAATTCTCGATCTTGTTGCGTGAGACAAGAAATGTACCGTCTGTTTGTGTGAGCTGTGCGAAGTTTATGACCGGATCATTAGAACCTTGGGCAGAAACGTAAATAGAGGTTTCAGATCCAACAAGAGCAACATCGATGCTGTCGGATAGAAGCGCGGTCATCGTTTTGTCCCCGCCAGCTGTCGTTGTAAGCGTAACATTCAGCCCTTCTTCCTTGAAAAAACCTTTTTCAATCGCTACATATTGTGGTGCATAGAAAATGGAACGGGTTACTTCACCAATCCGTACATTTTGAACTTCATCCTTTCCACATGCTGCTAATGGTATAATTAGAATGGAAATGAACAATAGTGAAAAACTAATTTTTAGCCACTTTTTCATAGATAGGACCTCCCGAAATAGGAAAATAATAAGCTTTTAAGCCTACATTATCGTATGAGTGTGACAAAAATGTGTGAATGCCTATATAAAAATTTTAAATTTCTGATAAGTGGGACATAAAGACGTGAACCTAGTTAAAATATGGAGGATATCCGCCACTTTTGAGTTATATCCGCCAGTTGGGCCAAGATTCCGCTATTTTTGTGTTATATCCGCCAGTTGGGCCAAGATATCCGCTACTTTTGTGTTATATCCGCGAGTTGGCCAAGATATCCGCTACTTTCAGCAGGATATACGCTAGTTATTAAAAAGGAGTAGAGCAACATGATAAGTAAACAGAGATTTCCATCGCCAAACCCGAATATTGAATTATCCATTGTCACTTATTTATCTGGCGATCTTAAAATAAAAGGTCTGCTTGCAGAACCGAAGGATGAAGCCATTTATGACGGGTTTCTTTATTTGCGCGGAGGTATAAAAAATGTTGGCCAGGTACGCCCTGCACGAATCGTTCAGTTTGCATCAGAAGGATTTATCGTCTTTGCCCCTTTTTACAGGGGAAATCAAGGAGGGGATGGGAATGAAGACTTTGCTGGTGAAGATCGAGAGGACGCATTTTCTGCCTTTCAATTATTGCAATCCCATCCACGTGTTAAGGGTATACATATTTTTGGCTTTTCAAGAGGAGGCGTAATGGCATTACTCACGGCCCTCGAGTTTCCTAAGGTGAAATCGCTTGTCACTTGGGGTGGGGTTAGTGATATGTTTCTAACCTATGAGGAAAGAAAGGACTTGCGGAGAATGATGAAAAGGGTCATTGGCGGAACTCCGACAAAATATCCGGACAGATATGAATACCGAACACCACTTTTTCAATTGGAAAAGCTTGAAGCGCCTGTCTTAATCATTCATGGTGAAAAAGATGAAAATGTTTCTGTTGAGCATGCATACCGGCTTGAGAAAAGATTAAGATCCTTAGGTAAGGAAGTGGAAAGTTGGTACTTTCGAGAGTTTACACATTTTTTTCCACCAGCCATAAATAGAAGAGTTGTAAGAGATTTAACAAACTGGATGAAAAACAAGCAGGAAAGATCTTAAAAATAAAAAGGGTGTCACTCAGGACACCCTTTTCTTACATAATATTAAGCAACTGGTCCGCCTTGCTTTTCGATTTCAGCAGGGACGTTGGAGAATTTCTTGAAGTTTTCACGGAATTGAGAAGCTAGTTCCTTCGCTTTTGCTTCATAAGCCGCTTCATCAGCCCATGTTTTGCTAGGCTGTAGCACTTCATCTGGTACTCCTGGTACATGTAAAGGAATTTCAAGACCAAAGATTTCGTCTTTAATCGTTTCTACATTATTTAATTCGCCTTCTAAAGCTGATTGTACCATCGCACGTGTAAAGCTGAGCTTCATGCGGTTTCCTACTCCATATTCGCCGCCAGTCCAGCCTGTATTCACAAGGAATACTTTTGCATTATGCTCATCTATCTTCTTCCCAAGCATTTCTGCATACTCTGTAGCAGGAAGCGGAAGGAATGGTGAACCAAAGCAAGTTGAGAATGTTGCTTGTGGTGACGTAATTCCGCGCTCTGTACCAGCAAGCTTAGATGTGTATCCGCTTAGGAAATGGTACATTGCTTGCTCTTTTGATAGTTTAGCGATTGGAGGCAATACGCCAAATGCATCTGCTGTTAAGAATACAATTGTATTTGGGTGACCGGCAATGCTTGGGTCAACAATATTATCAATAGCTTGCAGCGGGTAAGCAGCACGAGTATTTTCGGTTAAGGAATTATCATCATAATCAGCAACACGAGAATCGCTGTTAATCACAACATTTTCAAGAACAGAACCAAAACGGATCGCATCAAAGATTTGCGGTTCTTTTTCACGAGTTAAGCCAATGGTTTTTGCATAACATCCGCCTTCGATATTGAATACCCCGTTTGGAGACCAGCCATGCTCGTCATCACCGATTAAGCGGCGATTTGGATCTGCTGATAAAGTTGTTTTGCCTGTTCCAGAAAGACCGAAGAATAACGCTACATCACCTTCAAGGCCAACGTTAGCTGAACAGTGCATTGGTAAAATTCCGTTTTCTGGAAGCAAATAGTTCATGACAGAGAAAATAGACTTCTTAATTTCTCCAGCATACTCTGTTCCGCCAATTAGAACTATACGGCGTTCAAAGGAAACAATGATAAAAGTTTCAGAAGCAGTACCATCTACTGCAGGGTCAGCCTTAAAGTTCGGAGCAGAAATAACTGTGAATTCTGCTTGATGATCTAATAGATCCTCAGCTGTTGGGCGAATGAAAAGCTGATGAGCAAATAAATTATGCCATGCATATTCATTAATAACTTGTATGGGAAGGCGATGTTTTTTGTCAGCACCAGCGAATCCATTAAAAACAAATACCTCATCTTTTTCTTGTAAGTAGTTTAATACTTTATCATAAAGGTTTGAAAAAGCCTCTTCTGAGATAGGTTGATTTACTTTACCCCAGTCAACTTTGTCCTTCGTAGATGCTTCTTCAACAATATATTTATCTTTTGGAGAACGACCTGTATATTTTCCGGTAGTTGCACAAACTGCACCGGTTGAAGTGAGCGAGCCTTCTTTACGATTTAGTACCTTTTCCACAAGCTGTGGAACAGATAATTGTACTTGAATATTATTTCCCTTTAATAATTCAGTTAATTTATTCGGAATGCTAACAGAATTCATCTGAAGAATACCTTCCTTTTACATTAAATTTATGAAAGACATTTCAATTTACAAATAGTATAACACAATTGAATGATTAATCTATACTAATTGCCGTTTTTTTTTCATTAATTATTTTCCTCTTTTTGAACAATTATAATTCCGCCTAACGAAGAAGCCCGCTTATTACCAAACCAATTTGAATAGGATAAAATATGATAAACTAACGATATAAATATAAGATAGGGCTGGTGTTAGGTGAAAACGATTGCATTATACGATGAAACATGTAGTTTATGCAAGGAATCTAAACAATTTTTTGAAAAAATTGATAGGTTTCATAAAGTAAGCTGGGTTTCACTGCAAGAATATGAAAAAACCCGTCATTCGATACCGTTCGATAAAATCAGCTTACGGCGGGAGCTTCATATTATTTCTTCCGGTGGAAAAGTCCGTAAAGGCTATGATGCTATAAGGTATTTACTCTTGCTTACTCCCCCATTAAACCTATTAGGGTTATGTTTATATTTTCCTGCAATGTCATTTGTAGGTAATCCTCTATATAAATGGGTAGCCAAGAATAGACATAAATTTTTCAGGAAAAAATGTGACAATGGCAGTTGTTCATTATGATATTCATTGACATAAAAAAAACACCAAAATAATTGAATAATTTTATTGACTTCTTTTTATATAGTACGTTATGATTTATCCTTGAACGGATACTCTCTTATCCCGAGCTGGCGGAGGGACAGGCCCAATGAAGCCCAGCAACCTGCTAAACGATTAACTTTATTCATTCGAATAAAGTTAGCCTCCGGCGGATGCCTCAGATTTTTTAAAGGTAATTTATCGAGCGAGCTCGATAAAAATCTGGGCGCAAATTCGCCAAGGCGAATTTGATTAGCAAAGGTGCTAAACCTGACGCAAGGATTATTCCTTGAACGATAAGAGTGAAAGGCGCGAATCGATTTGCTTCAACCTTTTCACAGGGATGGAAAGGTTTTTTATTTTGCATTTTGAGGGTTAGCTTCTTGAAAAGCCTATACGC
This sequence comes from Bacillus sp. JJ1474, assembly GCF_036965225.1. NCBI lineage: Bacteria > Bacillati > Bacillota > Bacilli > Caryophanales > Bacillaceae > Bacillus > Bacillus sp. JJ1474. Next base: position 39,179 of record NZ_JBALPC010000010.1, read on the forward strand.
TAATCATAAAAACTCCAAGTTTACTTCATACTAATTAGGGAATGAGTTCCGTATCATTTTTTATATAAGGAGGAACATCAGCATGTCAACAAAACGTCGTTTGTTTACATCTGAATCAGTTACTGAAGGTCATCCGGATAAAATTTGTGACCAAATTTCTGATGCCATTTTAGATGCCATTTTAGCTCAGGATGCAAATGCTCGTGTAGCAGCAGAAACATCTGTTACAACAGGATTAGTTTTAATTGCAGGAGAAATCACTACATCTTCTTATGTAGATATTCCAAAAATCGTTCGCGAAACAGTAAAAGAAATCGGCTACACTCGTGCGAAATACGGCTTTGATTCCGAAACTTGTGCGGTTTTAACTTCTATCGATGAGCAATCACCTGATATTGCGATGGGAGTTGACCAAGCTTTAGAAGCTCGTGAAGGGCAAATGACAGATGAAGAAATTGAAGCTATTGGTGCTGGTGACCAAGGTTTAATGTTTGGATTTGCATGTAATGAAACGAAGGAGCTAATGCCGCTTCCAATTTCATTATCTCATAAATTAGCACGCCGTTTGACTGAAGTACGTAAAGAAGAAATCCTTCCGTACCTTCGTCCGGATGGAAAAACACAAGTCACAGTTGAGTATGATGAAAATAACAAGCCTGTTCGTATTGATACAATTGTTATTTCTACTCAACATCACCCTGAAATTAGCTTAGAGCAAATTCAGCGCAATATTAAAGAGCATGTCATCAATCCAGTTGTTCCAAAAGAACTAATTGATGAGAATACAAAATACTTTATCAACCCTACTGGCCGTTTCGTAATTGGCGGACCACAAGGGGATGCTGGCTTAACTGGCCGCAAAATTATCGTTGATACTTACGGTGGATACGCTCGTCATGGCGGCGGTGCATTCTCCGGAAAGGATCCTACAAAGGTTGACCGTTCTGCTGCTTATGCTGCACGTTATGTGGCGAAAAACATCGTTGCTGCGGGTCTAGCTGATAAAGTTGAAGTTCAGCTTGCTTATGCAATCGGAGTAGCGCAGCCGGTATCTATTTCAATTGATACTTTCGGAACAGGTAACGTAGATGAAGACGTGTTAGTTGACTTAGTTCGTAAAAACTTCGATCTTCGTCCAGCTGGCATTATTAATATGCTAAACCTGCGCCGTCCTATTTATAAGCAAACTGCTGCTTATGGTCATTTTGGACGCACCGATATTGATCTTCCATGGGAACGTACAGATAAAGCTGAGGCATTACGTGCAGAGGCTTTAAAATAATAATGAAAAAGCGGAAGCTACATTTTTGATGTAACTTCCGCTTTTTTAATTCGTCATATGTTAAGGATGATTTTAAACTCCTATTTCCATTCCTTGCAAACAACCCCCATAATATTTCACTAATCAATAAACAAATAAATAGTGCAATTATCATCTAAATTAATTAAAGATTGAGATTGGGTGATAAATGAATGAGCCGCTTTAGTGGATTTGTAAAAAGAAATCATGACAATACAGATACCCCGAAATGTGAAGCAAGTTTTTATGATGAAGAGTATGGGCTTTTCCATTATCCAAGATGTAATGAGAAGCCTTTTTTCTATCAACATGACCGATATTCAATTGTATTGGATGGAGAGATTTTCAATATACAGGAGCTTAAAGAAGAACTTTCTGAAGGTGAATATTGTGATTCAGAAATATTATTAATCTTATATAGCCAATTAAAAGAAAAAATATTGGAAAAGCTGCGTGGAATGTATGCTCTTGTTATTTGGGATAAGCAGGATAAGGTCTTGTTTGGGGCAAGAGATCCTTTTGGGATCAAACCTTTTTATTATTATGACGGAATCGAAGGGTTGTATTTTGCCACTGATAAGAAGAGCATTTTACAAAGCGAAGTTTTGAATATAGATGCATTACAGCAATATTTAACCTTTCAGTTCGTCCCAGAGCCTTACACGATCACAAATAAGATTCAAAAGCTTGAACCAGGGCATTATTTTACAAAGAAAATGGATGCCCCTATGGAGATTATTTGCTATTGGAAAGTAGCCTTTCAACCGGTATTAAAACAAGAAGCTGAATTTATTCGAGAGATACAATCAGCCCTCTATCAGTCAATACAATTGCATACTCAAAGCGATGCGCCGATTGGATCCTTCCTCTCTGGGGGTATTGATTCCACTATTATTGCTGCGATTGCAAAGGAATATCATCCAGATTTAAAAACATTTTCAGTTGGATTTGAGCAGGCTGGCTTTAGTGAAATTGACATTGCGGAGGAAACGGCTAAAAGGCTTGGAGTTGAAAATATAAGCAGGATCATTCATCCTGAAGATTTCATTAAGGAGCTGCCGAATATAATCTATTCATTGGAAGACCCGCTTGCAGATCCGGCATGTATTCCGCTTTATTTTGCAGCTAAAGAGGCAAGTAAGCATGTAAAGGTTGTTTTATCTGGAGAGGGTGCTGATGAATTATTCGGCGGCTATAATATTTATCGCGAACCACAGTCCTTAAGGCTCTTTCAATATTTGCCTAATTTGATAAAAGAAATCTTGCGGAAACTTGCTGCTTTTCTTCCAGATGGGGTGAAGGGTAAAAGCTTTATTGAGCGGGGGATTACTCCCTTAGAAGAAAGGTATATTGGCAATGCCAAAATTTTTTCCGAAATAGAGAAGAGTATGCTCTTCCGAGAATATAGGGAAGATCTAAGTTATACGAATATAACAGCCCCTCTTTACAAAGAGAGTGCTTCATATGATGCAATTAACCAGATGCAGTATATCGATATTCATACTTGGCTAAGAGGAGATATTCTATTAAAAGCTCATAAAATGACTGGAGCCCATTTGATGGATTTGCGGGCCCCTTTTCTAGATAAAGAGGTATTTGAGATTGCGTCCCAAATACCGAGCAGTCTAAACATCGCCAATGGAACAACGAAATATATTTTGCGGAAAGCAGTGGAAGGAATTGTTCCAGCTCATGTCTTACATCGAAAGAAACTGGGCTTTCCCGTCCCAATTAGATCTTGGCTAAAGAATGAAATGAATGATTGGGCGAGAAAAATAATTCGTGAAAGCGACACGGACCATTTATTTCATAAAGACTATTTGTATAAGCTGCTTGATGACCATTATTCTGATCAATCCGATAACAGCAGAAAGCTTTGGACGGTTTTAATGTTTATGATATGGCATGCCATATTTGTTGAAAAAAAGTATGAAAATGAATTAAGTTCAATGAATACGGTTCTGCCAATGGGTATATAAAACGATAAGAAAGAATAAGTTATCTGTAAAAGGACATGTTAAAAAATATCTTGATTATTTCTGCAGTGATTTATAATACTGCGCTTTTTCAGCGTATTCTCTGCTTATTCTTTCCATTTCTTTAATATCATCAGGTGTTATTTCACGGATTACTTTAGCTGGACGGCCAAAGGCAAGTGTATTAGGAGGAATTTTTTTACCTTGCGGAACTAGACTGCCAGCACCGATAAAGGCTCCTTCACCAATTTCAGCTTGATCAAGAATAATAGAGCCCATGCCAATTAACGCTTTTCGGCGAATAATGCAGCTATGTAAAATAACCTGGTGTCCTACTGTCACTTCATCTTCAAGAATTAGAGGGTTGTTAGGGCTCTGGTGCAGTACTGAATTATCTTGAATATTAACCTTTTTTCCAATAATCGTTGGGGCGACATCCCCTCTTATAACCGTATTGAACCACACACTGGATTCATCCCCGATTTCTACATCCCCTGTAACGGTTGCAAAGTCTGCAATGAAAACCGAGTCAGCTATTTTTGGTTGCTTATCTTTATATGGGTAGATCATGTTTGATTCTCCTTGAAATGATTTAATATCTTAATTTTACCATAGAAGTCATCAATCTTCTTCATTGATCAATTAGACTTCATAAATGATGAAATAATGTTTCTGGGCTATAATTTAACTATAATGAGTTCTTTTTCAACATAAGGTTTAGGAGGATTAATAATGTGGAAATGGGAAGCTGAGGGAGAGGCTAAAGGAGTCATTGTGATGGTCCATGGTGCGATGGAGCATCATCGCCGCTACGGCTGGCTTATTGAAATGTGGCGTTTATCAGGCTTTCATGTCATTATGGGAGATCTTCCTGGCCAGGGTATGACTACTAGATCACGGCGAGGTCACATTGATTCATTTGATGAATATTTACATGAAGTGAAGGATTGGATTCAGGCAGCGTACCGATTCGAATTACCGGTCTTTCTACTGGGCCATAGCATGGGCGGCTTAATCTCTATTCGCCTTTTGCAGGAAGAGAGATTGAAATTAACAGGAGTGATCCTGTCATCCCCTTGTCTGGGCTTAGTGAAAAGGCCTAACAAAATACTAAATGTATCTTCTTATCTTTTAAATAAAATTGTTCCAAGTCTGCGATTGAATTCAGGGCTGACTGTAGATATGGCGACAAGGAATATTGATGTGCGTGATGCCGATGCTAATGATACTTTATATGTGACAAGAGTGTCAATTAGATGGTATCGTGAACTTATACATGCGACAAAGCTAGGTTTTGAAAATCTTGATAAAATTCAAGATGTCCCGCTGCTTGTTATGCAGGGAGGCGAGGATCTAATTGTAAATAAGAAGACAGTCAGCGATTGGTTCAACCATGCCCCCTTCTCAGAAAAACGATTTAAAGAATGGCCTAAATGCTATCATGAAATCTTTAATGAGCCTGAAAGGGAAGAAGTATTTGAGTATGCGAAGGATTTCGTATCTAGCCAGTTAAAGGCCGTTGGCTATATCGTTTAGTGCCTAGCTACAGCGCCTATCCCCGACGTACAGGACGTACTAGTGTCGATAATGCGACAGGACAAGGAACGCTTCGGAAGCGTAAACATCGCACGACCAAAA
>NZ_JBALPC010000010.1:44118-49587 GCF_036965225.1 Bacillus sp. JJ1474
TTTTGTCGACCTCGAGGTTATAAGCCAATCTTGAAAGGTAGAGCTCACCTTTCCGGGAGGCTCGTCTTATGCTTGTCGGGGGTGGGCGAGGCGCTTTCGCTTTTCTAAGGAGTGAGTTTTACTATGAGTGTCCCATCTATGCCTATTAGTCTAATGTCAAATGTTTATCGTAGGATATTGCCAATAGCTCATAAGGAATTGGATTATTGGCGGAAGAGAGCGGAAGAGATTCCCGATCCAGAACTTAGAAAACAGGCATTAGCGAGCATAAAGCAAAAGACCTTTCATTGTGAAGGCGGCGCCATCATGGCGTTAATGGCAAAAGAAAAATATGAAAAAGCGATTAAATTTATAGTTGCTTATCAAACAATCAGTGATTATTTGGATAATTTATGTGACCGAAGTACATCCCTGGATCCAGAAGATTTTGAGGCTTTACATGAATCAATGATGGATTCTTTAGTGGTGGAGGCTGCACCGAAAAATTATTACCGATTTAGAGAAGAACAGGAAGATGGAAATTACTTAGCTGACCTTGCTGCAGCCTGTAGAGGAGTTTTATCTGAAATAGGTAATTATGAAGAAATCAGCGGTCATTTATTAGAATTGTGCCGGTATTATTGTGATTTGCAGATTCATAAGCATGTAAAAGTGGAGGAACGCGTGCCAAGGCTTCAAGGCTGGTTTGATGAATACAAGGAAAAAATACCAGAGATGGAGTGGTATGAGTTTTCAGCTTGCTCTGGATCGACATTAGGTATTTTCTGCCTTGTTTCTTATGCCATGAGGGATGATTTTAAGCTGGCCGACGCAGAAAAAATTCGGAACGGCTATTTTCCTTACATACAAGGTTTGCATATATTATTGGATTATTTTATTGATCAGGAAGAGGATCGTGCTGGCGGAGATTTAAACTTCTGTTTTTATTATGAAAGTGAAGAGAAGCTTTTTGACAGGCTGAAGCATTTTGTACAAGAAGCTGACAAGCATACAGAGCACCTGCCTCATAAACGATTTCATCAATTGATTAACCGTGGACTGCTAGGGATTTATTTATCAGATGAAAAGGTCCGAAAGCAGCGAAATGTAAAGAAACTAGCTCGAGGAATGATCAAAACCGGCGGGATGATCAGTTTTTTCTTTTATTTAAATGGACGTGCTTATCGGGCTATGCAAAAATGGATGCCAGCCGGTCTTATGAGGGCATTTTTAAAGTAAATTGAAGCCGAAATTTGAAAAAACCTGCTTAAATGCAGGTTTTTTCTCTTTGGAAGGGAAAAATCGGTCAGTTTTCGGTAAATCAATCGGCACTTTTTTTAGTATCCGCCAGTTACGCAGAAATATCCGCCACTTTTGTGATATATCCGCCAGTTATGCAGAAATATCCGCCACTTTTGTGATATATCCGCCAGTTACGCAGAAATATCCGCTACTTTTGTGATATATCCGTTAGATACTCAATTATTATCTTTTTTCAATCGCCACAATGAAAGGTGGATTGTTCTTCTGATTAATGAATTGATACTGAAGTACATGAGCCTTTTTTTGGTCTAGCTGTTTTACAAATTGAAGGAGTGCGTCACGTTCAATCGCACCTTCTTCGTGGCCATGGTAAACAACAAGGACAATAATCCCTTCAGGAGCCATAATTTCAAGAAGCTGCTCAATCGCTGAAATAGTTGTGTCTGGAACTGTAACAATCGATTTGTCGCCGCCTGGCAAATAGCCCAAATTAAAAATAGCACCTTTAATTTTACCGTGATTTTCTGCTGAGATACTGGACAATATATGTTCATGCCCATTATGAAATAAAGTAACACGGTCAGAAAGCTGCTGTTCTTCTATCCTTTTTTTTGTACTGAGAATTGCTTCTTCTTGTATGTCAAATCCGAATACATGACCGGAATCTTCAACTAATTTTGCCAAGAATAATGTATCATGCCCATTTCCTAATGTTGCATCGACTGCAATGTCACCAGAACCAAGGGCTTTTTCTAGCAGTTTCCTGGCAAAAGGCAAAACTCCATCTAGCTTCATGCTTGAACCTCCACACTGCTTGCTTTATAAAATTTTCCTTGCCAGCTGTTCCGTCTTTTAAGTTCGGCATCTATAGAGTTTAGAACCTCCCATTTATTGACACTCCACATCGGACCAATCATCAGCTCAATAGGACCATCCCCAGTAATTCGATGAATAATCATTTCAGGAGGCAGAATTTCAAGTTGATCACAGACTAAACTAACATATTGGTCAAATGATAAGAATTCAAGCATTCCTTTTTCATATTGCTTCACCATTGGTGTTCCTTTTAAAAGATGAAGAAGGTGGATTTTGATTCCTTGAACATCTAGCTTTGCGACCTCCCTAGCAGTTTCCATCATCATTTCCGGTGTTTCCAGTGGAAGCCCATTAATAATATGGGAACAAACACGAATTCCATGTTTTCGAAGCTTGTTGACACCGTCCACATAGCATTGATAATCATGAGCACGATTGATCAGCAATCCGGTTCTTTCATGTACAGTTTGCAAACCAAGCTCAACCCATAAATAAGTTCTTTGATTAAGCTCAGCCAAATATTCCACTACATCATCTGGAAGGCAGTCTGGCCTTGTAGCAATTGAAAGCCCTACAACATCTTCAAACTGTAAAACTTTTTCGTACATATTTCTTAACACTTCTACGGGTGCATGTGTATTCGTAAATGCCTGGAAGTAAGCCATATATTTGCCATCTTTCCACTTCTGATGCATTTTTTCTTTAATTTCTTTAAATTGTATCTCTATATCGTCAGATCGGTTTCCCGCAAAGTCACCAGAACCAGCCGCACTGCAAAATGTACAGCCTCCGTGCGCGACCGTGCCGTCACGATTCGGGCAGTCAAAGCCGCCATCAAGAGCAACCTTAAAAACCTTATGGCCAAATTGATTCCTTAAATGGTAATTCCATGTATGATAGCGTTTATTATCAGATGCAAAGGGAAAAGGATTAATCTGATTCATCATTGTAAACCTCCTTAAAGCACTATAAATAGAGAAAACCTATTTTTAAATGTAATGGCTATCAACGATTTTTGCCAGTAAAATTACGAAATAGGAAAAAGAAATATGAACAAACTAATGAATGAAGCATTTTGCTTCTGAAAAGACCGATTCATTTCAGGAGGGATATTATGGCTACTCGTGACTCCGTAGATAATCTAATACAGCAATGTGAGGATGCTATCCGTTTCGCTAATGACCAGCTTCAGGAAGGCAGAACTCAAGAGCATTACAATGATGCTGGTTTTACGGATGCTCTGTATTCTCTTGAGAATGCGTATAATGATCTGACCAAACTTGCTTTAAGTGCCAACGCCCAGCAGAGGGAACAGCTTCACCGCATGAGGCTGCAGCTTCAGCAGCTCCAAAATCAAATGATTATTCATCCCCATTAAGGAGTGATTTTCAAGGTGAAAAAACGGTCTAAACAAAGAAACCCTGAACAAAAGAACCGTAATGGCATAAATAATCAAGATCTAGAGATAGGTCAGGATTTCGACATCGTCAAGCAAGCAAAAAAGTTGTATGAAAAAAAGGGACAGCCAGTAAAATCAAAATTCCATCCTGAATAATCGAAACCCTCCAATTCTGGAGGGTTTTTTAGTTGTTCCACAGGGCTTCCGCTTTTCTAGGAATATTGTGTATTTTCTTTGTTTTGGCTGCTTAGATGATTCCCTATTGCAAGGACAGTAAAAAAGAAATAAAATTGCTTAGTGAACCGAACTAATTGTCGAGCAGACTTTTATATATTTTGGTCTATTTTAGGAGGGTTTTTTCATGCCACGTGCCTTATGGCTTTTAATAATTGGGATGGTGGTGAATGTTACAGGCTCTTCTTTTTTATGGCCTTTAAACACAATCTATATTCACGATCATTTAGGAAAATCATTATCAGTTGCGGGAATTGCTCTCATGTTAAACTCTGGAGCAAGTGTCATTGGCAATTTAACCGGGGGCATCCTTTTTGATAAAATTGGCGGCTATAAATCAATCCTGCTGGGAGCAGGAATATCCTTATTATCATTAATCGGGTTAACCTTTTGGCATGATTGGCCAATGTATGTTGTCTTTTTAACGATGGTTGGATTTGGGGCAGGAATTATTTTCCCATCAATGTATGCAATGGCTGGTTCAGTATGGAAGGAAGGCGGAAGAAAATCCTTTAATGCTCTATACGTAGCGCAGAACCTTGGTGTAGCAATCGGAGCGGCCCTTGGCGGATTTGTAGCTTCTTTTTCTTTTCAGCTCATCTTTATTGCTAATACGTTCATGTACTTGGCTTTTCTTTTCATTGCTGTTTTCGGATATAAAGGAATTCAAATTGAGTCAAGTATGCATACTTCTGTTCGAAAGAAAAAGTCTGTTGTTAAGGACCATTCAAAGCTATATGCCTTATTAATTTTATGTATTGGCTACAGCTTATGCTGGGTCGGATATGTTCAGTGGCAAACGACAATTGCCTCTTTTACACAGGAGCTTAATATCACCTTAAGACAATATAGTCTGCTTTGGACGATCAATGGAGCATTAATTGTTCTAGGGCAGCCAGTAATAAACTTGCTTGTGTCCCGAATCAAATCTCTGAAGACACAGATCAATATCGGCATTATTATTTTTATAGTCTCTTTTGGAGTTGTTTCCGTAGCCCATCAGTTTGCAGCTTTTCTTGCTGGAATGATTATATTAACAATTGGCGAAATGTTAGTATGGCCAGCAGTTCCTACGATCGCCAATGATCTGGCACCAAAAGGAAGAGAAGGATTCTACCAGGGAATTGTCAATAGTATGGCAACAGGAGGGCGTATGATTGGACCGCTCCTAGGGGGCATTCTTGTCGATATATACGGAATGTCAATGCTATTCTCAATCATTATAGTTTTACTCGTGATCTCTATTTTTACAACATTCATCTATGATAAAAAAATTAGAAAAACAAAGAGCGTTGCACACGCATCTTGAAGACCTGCACTAATGCTGCAGGTCTTTTAATTATGATTAGCCACTATTTCTCTGTTCCTCTACAAATACTACTTCCGAAAAATAGCTTTTTAATAATACCCATTTAGCAGGATACATATAAATAAATTCATTCACATCTTGATTCGAATAGATCACTAAATAATCCAATAGCATCTTTGCCTGATTTAAATCGTATAGAAGAGCATGAGGAAGGGTGTAATAATCATTTAGCTGGTTTGAATTCAGTTTTATTGCTTGGATCTGATTTGCCTTCAGAAATGAACTAATAATGCTTATACAGTGCGAGATCCCTTCTAAATCTTGATGCTGTCTTTCATTAATGAAGTAAATGCCTTTCATAGTTAACACTCCATTTTCTCTTTTCTCCCTTCTTTGACAAAAAATAGAGGAAAAATACTTATGTAATTAAATTATCTAACAATTGCGATAAAATAAGCGGGAATGTATA